>CAZTSJ010000192.1:0-2360 GCA_964616875.1 uncultured Bordetella sp.
GACTTCCTGCCCACGGCCTAGCTACCCGAAGTCTCGAAACCTGATACTTCGGCCGTTCCGGTTGCCGCGCGGCACGCGACGTGAAAAAACTGCGCCTGACATCAACGCAACCGGAGCCCGCCATGTACGCCACGCTGACGCTTCCCGCCGCCTATGACCTGGCCACCCCGCAACGCACGCCGACGATCCGGGTGCGCTCGGCAGACGACCTGCGCACCGCGCTCAGGCATGCGCGCGAGCATTCGCTCAACCTGGACGGCACGCAGATGGACCGGATCCTGCACCTCGATACCCAAAAGGGCCTGATCGAGCTGCAGGCAGCGACGCCCTGGGGCGAACTCGTGAGGTATCTCGCCGCGCGCAAGATCGCGATCGACGGCTTCGCGCAAATGCCGGCCACGGTGGGCGAAGCGTTGTCGCAGGCAGCGCCCGGGCCAGACGGGCTGCCGGTTTCAGCGCATGTGGCTGCGATCACCCTGTTCACTCCCGACGGTGAATTGCGGCGCGCCGATCGCCGCAACCACGCCGAGCTGTTCCGCCTCGCCCTCGGCGGCCAGGGCGTGATCGGGGTGCTCTACAGCGTGACCTTGTCGATCGAGTCGCTGCTCGCGAGCGCGGCCGCGGCGACAGCGCCGGTCGAATTGCGCATCGATGAGGCAGGCGCCGCGCAGTCGCCTGCATGCGCGATCGAATGCCTGCTGCCGCCGGACGCGCTCGAGGCCTGGCTGAAGGAAGTCCGCCTGCTCGCCGTGGAAAGGCGCATTGCACTGCACGGCATCAGCGTGCGCCGCTACCAGGCCGAAGCCGAAACCAGCCTGCGCTGGGCCAGGCGCGAATGGGCCGGCGTGGAAGTGCGCTTCGGCAGCAAGACCACGCTGGGCGCCAGGGTTGCCGCAGCCGAGGTGCGCCGCGCGCTGCTCGGCCTCGCGCTCGCGCACGGCGGTTCGTTCCCGATCCGCGACCTGCGCGACGCTACGCGCCGGCAGCTGGAAACCTGTTACCCGATGATTGGCGCGTTCCTTGCCGACAAGCGCCGCGGCGATCCGGCCGAACGGCTGCACAACGCGTGGTACCGGGGGCTGTTGGCTACGATGCGCAGCGAACTGGGCGCCGTGCGCTGGGCGAAAACGGCCTAAGGGGAATTTTGCCCATACTGGAATTGCACTGCTTCGGGGGACAGCCAGGAAGATAGCTCCCCCAGCAGCAGATCGTCCGGCCGCACGCGCCAGGCCTCACCCAGGGCCACGTCGCAGCTCGCGCCGGCGTTCTCGTAGTGCACCAGCACCGGGCAGCCGCCCTCGCCCGCCGCGCGGTACGGCGCGAGCATGTCCATGAGGCGCCTGGGATCGCGCGTCTTGTCGGTGCCGCCATTGAGCGCGATGCGTAATCGAGCCGAAAAACGCGTCCGCAGTGCGGCCAGATCCAGCACGTCCTCGGCGCTCACGCGCAGGCCATTGATGAACTCGTCGCGCTGCACCCTGCCCTGCACCACCAGCAGGCGGTCTTCCTTGATTTTGTCGCGGTGCTTCTCGAACAGCTCATTGAAGACCGAAAGTTCGAGCTGCGCGCTGCCGTCATCCAGCATCACCATCATCATGCGGCCCCGCCGCGTCATCTGCACGCGCGCCGCGGATACCACGCCCGCGATCCAGACCCGCTCGCCGGACGCAGCCAGCCGGGCGAGCTGCGTGCGCGGAAAATTCGCCAGTTCGCGCTCGTACACCGAGAACAGGTGACCCGAGAGGCAATAGCCGAGCGCCGCTTTCTCCTCGGTCAGGCGTTGCTTGAGGTCCCAGGGCCGCGCCTCCACGAGCACCAGGCCCGCGGTATGCGCGTTGCTATCGCCGAACAGACTGTTCTGCGACGAAGCGCGGTCGGCCTGTTCCGCGGCCTCGATCGCCCGGCCCGTGGAAGCGAGCAAGCTGGCGCGATTGCGGTTGACGCCGTCGAAGGCGCCGGCGCGCACCAGCGCCTCGATACAGCGCCGGTTCACCATGCGCTTGTCGACGCGTCGGCAAAAATCGAACAGGTCGCTGAACGGCACCGCACTTTCCCCGCTTCCGCGTGCCCTCAGGATCGCCTCGATGGCCGATTGTCCAGTGCCGCGCACTCCCCCCAGGCCGTAGCGCACCGTTTTCCGGTCCACCGGCACGAAACGATAGACCGAGGCATTGATGTCAGGCGGCAGCACGGCGAGGCCGTTGGCGAGCGCATCGTCGCGGAACTGCCGCAGCTTGTCGGTATCGTCCATGACGGCGGACATGTTGCCCGCCATGAACGCCGCGCCATGGTGCGCCTTCATGTAGGCCGTCTGGTAGGCAAGCAGCGCGTACGCAGCCGCGTGCGATTTGTTGAAACCG
>CAZTSJ010000193.1:0-11077 GCA_964616875.1 uncultured Bordetella sp.
CGACGAGTCCCAGCGCATGGTGGAGTTCCTCGGCACCCTCAAAGGCCGCGCGACGATCATCCTGGTCGAGCACGACATGGACGCGGTGTTCTCGCTCGCCGACCGCATTTCGGTGCTGGTCTACGGGCGCATCATCGCCACCGGAACGCCGGTGGAGATCCGCGCCAATCCGGAGGTACGCGCGGCTTACCTTGGAGAGGACCTCTGATGCTCGACGTTCAGGGACTGGAGACTTCCTACGGGCTTTCGCAGGTCCTGTTCGGCGTTTCCTTGCGCATCGAAGCGGGCCAGGTCGCAACCCTGCTCGGGCGCAACGGCATGGGCAAGACGACCACCGTGCACTCGATCATGGGCATGATCCCGGGCAAGGGCGGACGCATCAGCTTCGAGTCGAAGTCCCTCGCGGGGCAGCCGTCCTACCGCATCGCCCAGGCCGGCATCGGCCTGGTGCCGGAGGGACGGCAGATCTTCCCCAACCTGACCGTGCGCGAGAACCTCGTCGCCACCGCCGCCAACCGCAGGAACGAGAAGGATCCCTGGACTCTGGAGAAGGTTTTTGACCTGTTTGGAAATCTGCAGGAGAGAAAGAACCACTACGGCAATCAGCTCTCGGGTGGCGAGCAGCAGATGCTGGCGATCGGCCGCGCGCTGATGACCAATCCGCGCCTGCTGATCCTCGACGAAGCCACCGAGGGCCTCGCGCCGCTGATCCGCGCCGAGATCTACCGCGCCATCCAGCGCCTGAAGGCGGCGGGCCTGTCGATCCTCGTCATCGACAAGGACGTGAGGTCGCTGATCCGCATCGCGGACGTACACTACATGCTGGAAAAGGGCCGCGTGGTGTGGAGCGGAGACTCCAAGCAGCTTGCGGCAAGCGAAGACGTGCAGCACCGCTATCTGGGGGTCTAAGTCATGAAGCGCGAGAACGTCGTCGGTCGGGCGAACGTGGCGGACACCCCCGGACTGGAGGCCTACTACCGCGAGCTCGAAAAGCGCGACCTGGGCGCGCTATGGAATGTGGCGAACGAGATCGAGCCCTGGTACCCGCAGCCCAAATCGGTGCCGGTGCATTGGAAATGGCGCGACGTCGAGCCGATGGTGCGCCAGGCCGCGGAGCTCGTATCGGCGGAAAAAGCTGCGCGCCGCGTAGTGATGCTGTTGAATCCCGGCCGCAAGGAATGGAGCGCGGCCGCGGGCCTGCTCTACACCGGCGTGCAAGTCATGAACCCGGGTGAATTCACTTCAGCGCACCGCCACCAGGCCTCTGCGCTTCGCTTCGTCATGGAGGGCAAGGGCGCGTTTACCGTGGTGGACGGCGAGCGCCTCGCGCTGGGCGCGCGCGATTTCGTGCTGACACCGAACGGCACCTGGCACGACCACGGCGTGGAAGCCGACGGCACGCAGTGCACCTGGCAGGACGGCCTCGATATCCCGCTCATGAACTCGCTCGATGCGAATTTCTACGAAGTGCATCCGCAGACCGTGCAGACGCCCTCGCCGCTGTCGCGCGAGAACTGGAAGAAACCGTATTCGCCGGTGTTCTTGTATAAATGGGATGAGAGTCACAAATCTCTTCGAAAGAATGGTTTTTTTGAATACTCGAATCCACTTACTGGCAGGTCTGTCATGCCGACCATGGGTGCACGACTGGAACTGATCAAAGGCAATACAAGGCAAATTCGGCACACAGGAAGCGTGATCTACCAGGTGGCCACGGGCCGCGGCTGGTCGGAAATTGGCGATCAGAGGTTCGAGTGGCAAGAGAAGGACATCTTCTGCATTCCTTCCTGGACACCCTACCGGCACGGCGCGCAGAAGGAATCGGTCCTGTTCTCATTCAACGACTTTCCGGCGATGCGCGCGCTTGCGCTCTACCGCGAGGTAACGGAACCGTAGCCAGCGATGAACCTGCCGCTAGTAAATTTGCCGGCATCCGGGGAGATACTCGGAATCCTGTTCTCGCTGATTGGGGCAATGCTTTGTGCGGCGGCAGTACACTTGTACCTCAGGCAACGCGCGTTCCTTCGGGATGCCGTGTCGGCGCCGGGCACAGTCGTCAGTCAGACCAGTACGCCCAGCGCATCCACCAATTCCGAAGGCCGGGCGACGACGCAGTATTTTTCAAACCCCACAGTACAGTTTCGCACTGCGTCTGGCCAGGAGGTGACATTCGAGTCCACCTTGGGCAGCAGTCCACCGTCGTATCGCGTTGGGGATACGGTCAGGGTTCGATACCGGCCCGACCGACTTGCCGAAGCGGAAATCGACGGATTCGCGGAAAACTGGTTTAGCACGATTGCTGCCGGTGGCACCGGCGGAGTCCTTCTCGCCGTTGGTTTGGGAAGCGCGATCTTCTCCGGACAGAAGATTCCACCGCACGTGGTCGGCGCTATTTTGGCCGTTATCGCTACGCTGCTCTTCGGGCTCTCAGGTTATCTCTATCTGCGGCGGAGGAAGCAGTCGAAATCGACCAAACATTCGGAAAATATGGTGCGCGCGTTCGGATTCTCGCTATGGTTGCCGGGCGTAATTTTGGCCTTTGTCGGGTGCGTGTTCTTGATTCTGGCCATCGGCTTTCTGAGCAAATTGAATTGACGGAGAATCCCGAACCATGATTAGCCAGGAGCAGAACGAGCTGATGACGCGCGTCGGTCCGGGAACCCCGGCCGGCAAGCTGCTGCGCAACTACTGGCAGCCGGTGGCGCTGGTCGATCAGTTCCTGAATTCTTCGAGACCTGTCTTGCCCATCAAGGTGCTCGGGGAAGAATTTGTTTTAATTAGAAATTTAAAAAACCAGTACGGTCTGCTCGACCGTCACTGCCCTCACCGCGGCGCCGATCTCGCCTACGGCCGTTACGAGGACGGCAACCTGCGCTGCGTGTTCCATGGCTGGCTGTTCGACGTCACGGGCCAGTGCCTGCAGACGCCGGCGGAGCCCCCGGGCAGCCGGTTGTGCGAACACATCCGGCAGCGTGCCTATCCGGTGGCCGAGCGCAGCGGCATCGTGTTCGCGTGGCTGGGCGAGGGCGAGCCCTCGGCCTTCCCGCATTTCGATTGCTTCACGGCGCCGGAGGCCTACACCTTTGCCTTCAAGGGCTACTGGGACTGCAACTGGCTGCAGGCCCTGGAGGTCGGCATCGACCCGTCGCACGCCTCCTTCCTGCACCGCTATTTCGAGGACGAGGACACGGCGGCGAGCTACGGCAAGCAGTTCCGCGGCAAGCCGCTCGATTCCGACCTGCCGATCTCCAAGCTGCTGCGCGAATACGACCAGCCCGAGATCACGGTGGCGCGCACCGATTACGGCATGCGCCTGGTGACCCTGCGCAAGATCGACGACAAGCAGACGCACGGCCGCTCGACGCACCTCCTGTTCCCGCAGGCCTTCGTGATTCCGATGAACGCCGAGATGACGATCACCCAATGGCACGTGCCGGTGGACGACTTCAGCTGCTACTGGTACTCGATTTTCACCAGCTTCACCACGCCGGTGGACAAGGACACCATGCGCGAGCAGCGCCTGAAAACCTACCCGGCGCCCGACTACAAGCCGGTCCACAACCGCGCCAACGGCTGGGGCTTCGACGCGGAGCAGCAGCGCAAGGCCACCTACACGGGCATGGGTTTCGACATCAACATCCACGACCAATTCGCCTGCGAGTCGCCGGGACGCATCGCCGACCGGACGAAGGAGACTCTGGGCGGCTCGGACAAGGGGATCGTTCTCTACCGGCGCCTGCTCCTCGATGCGATCAGGAAAACTTCCCTGGGAGAGAAAACCCTCCTGATGCTCGACGCCGCCCAGGCCTCCGCCCTCACCGGACCGCCCGCGATCGACGGCATCGGCCCGACCGGGCGCTGGGACGATTACTGGAAGGAATCGGATGAGGCGCGGCGGCGCCGCGCACCCTGGGCCGCGAAAGCGGCCTAAAAATGGGCAGGGACCCATTTTTCCTGTGAAGGAACTGCTCAAAGAAATCAAGAGCAAGGGAATCGAAACCGTTCGATTTTCCTTCGCCGACCAGCACGGCATTCTGCGCTCGAAATCCATCACCTCGGCAGAGGTTCCGGCGGCGCTGAAGAACGGCGTCGGCTTCCCGAGTTCGCTGCTCTTCAAGGACACGTCGAACAAGACCGTGTTCCCTGTATTCACGCCGGGCGCGGGACTCGGCATGCCGGAGTTCGAGGGCGCGGCAGATGCCGTGATGGTCGCGGACCCGGCGTCTTTCCGCGTGCTGCCCTGGGCGCACAAGACTGGCTGGCTGCTCTGCGACCTGAGGTTTCCCAACGGCAAGCCTGTGCCCTTCGACACACGCGCGCTCCTCAAGGACGCACTTGCGAAGCTCGCCAGGGCAGGCTACGGATTCCGGGCGGGGCTGGAGGTGGAGTTCCACGTCTTTCGCATCGCGGACACGCGCCTGCGCCCGGAGGATGCCGGCCAGCCGGGCTCGCCGCCCGAAGTGGAACTGCTCAACACCGGATACCAGCTTCTTTCGGAGGCGCGCTTCGACCAGCTCGAACCCGCGCTGGAGATCCTCCGCGCGAACCTCGCCGCCCTCGGCCTGCCGCTGCGCAGCTTCGAATGCGAATTCGGCCCGAGCCAGGCAGAGATCACGCTGAGCGCCCAGGAGGGGCTCGCCGCCGCCGACACCATGCTGCTGCTCCGCAGTGCTGCCAAGCAGGCGTTGCGGCGCCACGGCTATCACGCCACCTTCATGTGCCGTCCGAAGCTGCCCAATGTCATGTCTAGTGGTTGGCACTTGCATCAAAGTCTTTTCACTCTTTCCAGTAAAAAAAATTCTTTTGTTCCAAAGGAAAAAGGCCAACCCCTATCCCCTATCGGCAAACAGTATCTTTCCGGCCTCCTTGAGCATGCGCGCGCGGCCTGCGCCTTCGCCACGCCGACGATCAACGGCTACAAGCGCTACCGCCCCTATTCGCTCGCGCCCGAGCGCGTCATCTGGGGCCGCGACAGCCGCGGCGCCATGCTGCGCGTGCTGGGCGGCGCGGGCGACCCGGCCACGCGCATCGAGAACCGCATCGGTGAACCTGGGGCGAACCCATACCTGTACTTCGCGTCGCAGATCCATGCCGGACTGGACGGCATCGAACGCAAATTGCCTTTGCCTACCGCTTCGAGGAGCCCATATGAGGAAAACAAGGCGGACCTGCTTCCGCGTTCGCTTGCCGAGGCGCTCGGATACCTGAAGGCGAGCAAGCGGCTGCGCGAGTCGATGGGATCCGCGTTCGTGGACTACTATTGCCGCATCAAGGAGGCCGAGGTCGAGCGATTCAATGTCGCCAACAAAGATGCGGGCGATGAGCGCGAGGTGAGCGAATGGGAACACCGCGAATACTTCGATCTGCTGTAGCGCATCTCGAACGCGGCGACTGGCAGGCCGCCCACGAGATCGTGCAGAAGGACGAGGAGTCGCCCTTGAGCTGCTGGGCGCATGGCATAGTGCACGTCATGGAAGGCGACCTGCCGAACGCGCGCTACTGGTATCGCCAGGCGCAGCGGCCGTTTCCGGGCAACTTTTCCGCCGCCACGGAAATCGCCGCGCTGAAGGCATTGATCTAGATGCGGGCCGTGGAGGTAATTTCTGTTCTGCTCTTTTTCGTTCTTGCCAGCGTAAATTCTTTTTCCCTTGCAGTTCCAATCTGGTTCCTCCCAGTGGCTGCGTTCGCGGGCTGGCTGCTGGCCGACCTGCTCAGCGGCCTCGCGCACTGGACGGGGGATACTTTCGGCAGCGTGCGCACGCCGGTGCTCGGGCCCGCACTCATCCGCCCGTTCCGCGAGCACCACGCCGACCCGCGCGAGATGACGCGGCACGGCTTCATTGAAGTGAACGGCGCGAGCTGCCTCGGTTGCCTGCCGCTGCTGATCCTTTGCTTTTTGCTGGGTGAATTTGCGCACGCGACGGTGCTTTTCACTTGTATCGGCGTCCTTTTCACCAACCAGTGCCACAAGTGGGCGCACGTGGACAAGCCGCCCGCATTTGTCAGGGCCCTGCAAAAGCTTGGCCTGATCCTGCGCGCCGATGAACATCGCCTGCACCACACTCCTCCCTACAACAGCCATTTCTGCACTGCGAGCGGCTGGCTGAACCGTCCACTCAATTTCCTCCTCAAATGAACCGCCGCCTGCGCGTCGACCTGGGCAAGCGCGCGGGCGTCGCCTCCGGCCTGCTCGGCGTGCTGTGCGTGCTCGCCGAGTTCTGCTTCCTGTTCCCGGACCTGCTGGTAACGCGCGAGGCGCTGCCTTTCTACAAAGCGAACCTCGGCATCTTCAGGGCAATCCTCTGGGCGTGCATCGGCTCGACGTTCGTCCTCGGCGCCTTGAGTCTGGTCCTCCTGCGCTCGAAGACGCACGGCCTGCTCGGCATGGCCCTCGGCGCCGTGGCGCTCCTCATGAGATTCACCGAATCCGTGGAAACCGGTGCCGCCACGGTCAGCGCGGGCCTGGATTACTTCGTCCTCGAGCTGCTGCTGCTCGGCTTGATCTTCATTCCGCTCGAGCGCCTCTTCGCCCTCCACAAGCAGCGTATTTTCCGCAAAGGCTGGCAAACGGACCTCAAGCATTTCTTCGTCAGCCATGCCGGCGTGCAGCTGCTCTCCTTCGCGGTGCTGATCCCGGCACAGGCCTTCTTTTCCTGGGCGATCCAGTTCGAGCTGCAGAAGTTCGTCGCGCAGCAGCCGGTCTGGCTGCAGTTCATCGAGATCCTGCTCGCGGCGGACTTTGTCACCTACTGGGTTCACCGCGGCTTCCATCAGCTGCCGCTGCTGTGGCATTTCCACGCCATACACCATTCGAGCAGGGAAATGGATTGGCTGGCCGGATCGCGCATGCATCTCGTGGACGCGCTGGTCACGCGCTCCGCGGCCTTCGTGCCGATTTTCGTGCTCGGCTTCTCGCAGGCGGCGCTGGTCGCCTACGTCGCCTTCGTCTCCATCCACGCGGTGTATATCCACTCCAACACGCGCTGGCGCTTTCCGGTCCTGCGCTGGCTGATCGCCACGCCCGAATACCACCACTGGCACCACACCTCGGACGAGGAAGGCCTGGACAAGAATTTCGCCGCCTTCCTGCCGTTCTGGGACTGGCTGTTCGGCACCGCCCACCTCCCCGACCATTGGCCGGAGAAATACGGCACCGTGAAGTTCCAGCCGCCGGAGAGCTACCTCGGGCAGCTCGCCTACCCCTTCATGCGCAAGCGCGACACGCCGTACGGTTAGGAGATCCCGTACCAGTTCCAGTGACCGCTTTTGGCGGCGGAAGCAGACATTCGCCCCTGAATGACCGCTTGCACCCGAAGCGGTCATTCAGACGTAGACTGATTTCAGACTTGGGTTGCCTGGTCGTACCGCCCTCCGATCCGGGTGCTAACGCTTCGTCGTGGTAGCCAAAAGAGAATCGGATGAACAATCGCCGCAAGCTGGTCATCGCGCTTGGCGCAGGCGCGCTCGCAGCGCCTTTGGCTTCCTTTGCGCAGCAGCAAGGCAAGGTCTGGCGCGTCGCATACCTGAGCTCCGAGTCGGCATCAAGTCATCGGCTCGTCGTCGAAGCGTTGCAGGCCGGCCTGCGCGATCTCGGCTATGAAGAAGGCAAAAACCTTGTCCTCGAGTTCCGCTGGGCCGAGGGAAAGCTTGATCGGCTCCCCGAGCTGGCAGCCGAGTTGGTTCGCCTTAAAGTTGATGTCATTGTGACCCATGGGTCTGTTCCCGTCCGTGCTGCCAAGAACGCGACAGCGACAATTCCTATCGTCTTTGCATCAAGCGGTGACGTCGTAGCGATGGGTTTCGTTCCCAACCTCGCGCGGCCTGGCGGCAATATGACCGGAGGAATTTTCTTCGCTTCCGAACTGGCCGCCAAACGCATAGAGTTGATCAAGGAAGTCCTGCCCCGCCTCACCTCGGTGGCCTGGTTTGTGAATCCGGACAGTCCCAGCGCCCCGTCGTTGTCACAAAAAATGGAGGCCACGGCGCGGGCATCGAAACTAACGTTTCACCAATTCCCCGTGCGAGGGCCGCACGAGTTTGAAGCTGCTTATGCTGCCATGGTCAAGCAGCGGGTTGGCGCAGTCGTACTTACTGACGACCCGATGCAACTTGCCCATTCCACGACGCTTGTACATCTCGCGGCAAAGCACAGGCTGCCTTCGATTGGGCACAATTCGATCCCGGTGGCTGGCGGTCTGATGGGTTACGGAGTGAGCTTTCCCGCAATGTTTCGGCGCGCAGCGTACTTTGTGGACAAGATATTGAAAGGCACGAAGCCGGGCGACATTCCGATCGAGCAGGCGACCCGGTTCGAGCTGACGATCAACATGAAGACCGCCAAGGCGCTCGGCATTACGATCCCGAAGACAGTGTTGTTTCGCGCCGACCGGGTGATCGAATAGCGGTTCCGCGGATGTCGGCTCCTGGCCGATAGCGGACGTTCGGCAATTGTTAGCCGCGACTCGCCGCCTACACAAGGGGGAAGACATGAAAAGGCTGGAAGGAAGGACAGCGCTCGTGACCGGCGCTGCGAGGGGAATCGGCGCCGCGACCGCGAAGCGCCTGGCGTCGGAAGGTGCACGCGTCGTGATTGGGGATCTGCTCGACGAGCCCGGCGCGAAGACCGTGGCGGCGATTTCCGCCGCGGGCGGGCAGGCAGAGTACCTGCATATGGACGTATCGCGCGAGACCGATTGGTCGACCGCCTGCGCGCTGGCGAAGTCGCGCTTCGGAGCACTGGACATTCTCGTCAACAACGCAGGAGTGGTGTTCGCGGCTTCGGTGGAGGAGACCTCGCTGGAGGATTGGCGCAGGATGCACGCGGTAAACGTCGAGGGCGTGTTCCTGGGCATCCGCATCTGCACGCCATTATTGAGAGAAGGCGGCCGCAACTGGCCGGGCGGCGCGGCGATCGTCAACCTCTCGTCCATCGCGGGCCTCGTCGGCTCACCGCGCATGCCCGCCTACAGCGCATCGAAGGGTGCGGTGCGGCTGCTGACGAAATCCGTCGCGCTCGAATACGGGCAGAAGCAGTACCCGATCCGGATCAATTCAGTGCATCCGGGCGTGATCGACACGGACATGGGGCAGCTGGTGGTAGACCTGGTGATGAAGCGGATGGCCAAGGACGAGGCCGCGGCCAGGGCGCTACTGGTCTCGCAGCATCCGCTCGGGCGGCTCGGCAAAGCGGAGGACGTCGCCAACGTCATCGCGTTCCTGTGTTCGGACGACGCGGCGTTCGTCACCGGCAGCGAGTTGGTGGTGGACGGCGGCTACACGGCGCAATAGGGGAATTCGAATCGCCGACCTTCAAGAAGAAACCGGCGTTCGTCGCGAGCGCCGGTTCGGCCAACCCCGCGTCGCTAGGCTGCCGGCGAATGACCGCCACCCAGAGCCGACATTGGCGGAGAGCGGATAGAGACCGAACGTGCGTGTGCAGTCGTACCTTGCCGCCAAAGAAAAGCGTGCTTGCAAACGAGGAGGGGTCCATATACGGCTCCCGGGACGACATAATCCCCATTTGTGCGCCGTCAAACCGGGATCGGGGAGCGGGAGAATGGGCAAATCGAGCGACACCGCGCGGCCAGGGGCGGATAGACTTTCCTATCCGTTTGGTAAAAGGGGATATTCCATGAAACGCCGCATGGGCCGCCTCGGATTGGTTTTCCTATCCGTCGCTCAGTGGAAGACGGTAAAAGTCGCAAAAGGCCCTGCCTGCGGGGTTTGTAGCAGACCATGAGCTCAAACAAGTTCTGCGCCGTCGCGGCGGTCGTTGCAGCTGCGTGTGTCACGTACCTGGTGTATTTCTACATTGCGGAGGGACGCATACACAGCAGGCGCTTTGATATCATCATGATGAACGACCCGGGCCTCTTCTGGATTTGTATCTCGGCCGGGGCGGCCTTTGTCCCGATCTGCTTGGTTATCGCCGTCGCGTTCTGGCGCCTGGTTGACCCGCCGACCAAGCAATAAGCAGCGAAGCGCTTCGCGTCTAGCCGAGCCGGCGCTTGCCCCGGCTGCGGTTCGGGCACCAAATGCAAGCCGATAACTCTTCGCATGGACCCCAGGCGCGGCTACTTCACCCAATTGGGACGATCGCGTGAACAGGCGTGACACGATACTTGCATTGCTTGCGATAGGCGCCGATCGGGTGATCGAATAGCGGATCCGCGATTGACCGCTCCTGGCCGATAGCGGTCATTCAGGTTTTTGAGCACGTCCGGCCAGAATTTCGTCGATTCGGTCCCCGCGCTCAAGCGGATGACATATTCAGCCCTCCCCCAGTATTTCGGGCAGCACCCTACTGATCGAATCGCGGAATAGGGCGTCCGCGATGTCATCGAACGGCGTCGGCTCCGCGTTCAGGATCACGATCTTCGCGCCAGCGGCACGCGCGAGCGGCACCACGCCGGCGATCGGATAGACCTGCAGGCTGGTGCCGATGGAGAGGAACACCTCGGCTTCGCCGGCTACCTGCATCGCGCGGTCAATCACTTCCGGCACCAATGCCTGGCCGAAAGAGATGGTGGCGCTCTTGAGAATTCCGCCGCAATCGCGGCACGGCGGATCGGCCTCGCCCGCGCGCACGCGGTCGAGCGCCTTCTGCATCGGCGCGAGCATGCCGCAGCTCATGCACACGACCTTGCGCATGGTGCCGTGCACTTCCAGCACCTTGTGCGAGGAATTGCCCGCCATCTGGTGCAGTTCGTCGATGTTCTGCGTGATCAGCGCATGCAGTTTGCCGCGCTGTTCGAGCGCCGCGAGCGCGAGATGGCCTGGATTCGGTTTTGCGGTCCACGCGACATGGTCCATGCGCGCCTGCCACGCCGCCTTGCGCACCTCCGGATCGGCCATGTAGTAGTGGATGTTGGAGAGCTTCTCCGCCATCGGGTTCTTCGTCCACACGCCCTGCGGGCCGCGGAAATCCGGTATGCCAGAATCGGTGGAGATGCCGGCGCCGGTGAGCACGACGACGCGCTCGGCGTCGTCCACCCAGGTGCGCACCTGCTCTGCGCCTGGTTTCATGCCACCCGTTGCGCCAGCACCGCCTGCGCTTCCGCGCTCCGTCCCGCCTTCA
>CAZTSJ010000194.1:0-2404 GCA_964616875.1 uncultured Bordetella sp.
TCGAGCTCCTGATCGAGCACGTCGCCCGGCAGGCTGATGAAGACCGGACCCGTGGGCGGCGTCAGCGCGACCTTGGCCGCGCGATGCAGGATGCGCGGCAGGTCTTCAGCGCGCGTCACGTCCACAGCCCACTTCACCATCGGTTGCGCGATCGGCACCAGCGGGTCATAGAGCAGCGGCTCGAGCAGCCCATGCCCCTGCTCCTGCTGGCCGGCAGTCAGGATGATGGGCGAGCCCGAAAACTTGGCGTTGAAGAGCGCGCCCATGGCGTTGCCCAGCCCCGGCGCGACGTGCACATTGGCCGCCGCGAGCCGTCCGGAGGCGCGGCAGAAACCGTCGGCCATCGCCACCACAACCGCCTCGTGCAGGCCGAGCACGAATTGCAGCTGCGGAAAATCCGGCACCACTTCCATGATCGGAAGTTCGGTGGTTCCCGGGTTGCCGAAAAGGTGCGTGACCCCTTCGTCGACAAGCAATTGCAGGAATGCTGCGCGACCCGTGGTACTGCGCGTCTGCACGTGCTAGCCGCTGTAGGCGACGACTTTCTGCTTTTGCTCGCCCAGGCCGCGAATGCCGAGGGTCATCACGTCGCCCGGCTTGAGATACACCGGGCTGGGCTTGACGCCATGGCCGACGCCCGGCGGCGTGCCGGTGGTGATGACGTCGCCCGGCAACAGCGTCATGTACTGGCTGACGTGCGAGACGATCTGCGCGCAGCTGAAAATCATGGTCTTCGTGTTGCCCGACTGCATGCGCTTGCCGTTCAGGTCCAGCCACATGTCCAGGCTCTGCGGATCCCTGATCTCGTCGGTGGTGACGAGCCACGGGCCGATCGGCCCCGAAGTGTCGAAGCCCTTGCCCTTGTCCCACTGGCCGGTGGCAAACTGGAACGCCCGCTCCGAGACGTCATTCACCACGCAATAACCGGCGACGGCCTCGAGCGCTTCTTTCTCCTCGACGTACTGCGCCTTCGAGCCGATGACGATGCCGAGTTCCACTTCCCAGTCGAGCTTGGTCGAGCGCCTGGGCTGGATGACCTCGTCATTCGGCCCGCTGATGGAGGTGGTGGCCTTCATGAAGACGATCGGCTCGGGCGGGATCGGCATGCCGGATTCCTTGGCGTGGTCCGAGTAGTTCAGGCCGATGGCGACGAACTTGCCGATGCCGATGAAGGGCACGCCCAGGCGCGGGCCGTTGGCGACCACCGGCAGGCTGTCAGGCTTGATCTTGGCGAGCATCTTCAGGCCGCGCGGCGCGAGTTCCTTGGGGCCGATGTTCTCGACCACTTTGGAAAGATCGCGCAGGCGTCCCTCGGCGTCGATGATGCCCGGCTTCTCGAAGCCGTTCTTGCCGTAGCGGCACAACTTCATATGGTCATTCCCCCATCTATCGAATACATGTTGCCGGTGGCGAATTTCGATTCGTCCGAGGCCAGGAACACGAGGATCCCCGTGATGTCCTCGACCGAACCGAGCCGCCCCATGGGCTGGCGCGCGATGAAATCCTTCCTTGCCTGCGCCGGATCGGCGAAGGCGTTGATGCGGTCGCCCAGGGACGGCGTATCCACGGTCCCCGGCCCGATGCAGTTGCAGCGAATGCCCTGCTTGACGTAGTCCGCGGCGATGGACTTGGTCAGTCCGATGACGGCCGCCTTGGTGGCGCCGTAGACAAAGCGGTTCGGCAGGCCTTTCACGCTGGAGGCGATCGAGGACATGTTGATGATCGAGCCCCCGCCCTTCTTCAGCATGCCCGGCAGGAACGCTTTCGTGACCAGGTACATGGACTTCACGTTCAGGTTGAAGCTGAAGTCCCAGTCCTTCACGCTGCAGTCGAGGATGGTGCCGTGGTGCACGTAGCCCGCGCAATTGAACAACACGTCGATCTGGCCGACCTCCCCGGACAACTTGTGGATGGCGGCTTCATCGGTAACGTCCAGAACCCTAGTTTGCATCCCGCCCAGGTCGGCGAGGCCCTTGGCGTTGACGTCGGTGGCCCACACCTGCGCGCCCTCGCGCGCGAATGCAAGCGCCGTCGCGCGCCCGATGCCCTGCCCGGCCGCCGTGATGAACGCGATCTTTCCTGCAAGTCTGCCGGGCATTGCTTGCGTACCTCTGCCTGAGTGTTTGCTGCGAAGGGCGCGAATTATAT
Source organism: uncultured Bordetella sp. (assembly GCA_964616875.1). Lineage (GTDB taxonomy): Bacteria > Pseudomonadota > Gammaproteobacteria > Burkholderiales > SG8-39 > RBG-16-66-20. The sequence continues at coordinate 2,149 of CAZTSJ010000194.1, forward strand.
CGCCGCGCCGCTCTTTTCGTCGAAGAAATGCACGCGCTCCGGATCGAGCGCGACGCGGATGGCCTGGTGCGCCTTGACGCGCACCGCGGGATCCACGCGCACCACCATCGGCGCGCCGCCGGCGCGGAAATTCACGAGGATCTCGTTGCCGAGCGGCTCGACCACATCCACTGTCGAGTCGAAACTGTACTCGGCAGGATCCGCACCCGTCGCCGGGTGCAACGCCTCCGGCCGCACGCCCAGGGTCGTCCGCTTG
>CAZTSJ010000195.1:0-16496 GCA_964616875.1 uncultured Bordetella sp.
AAGTTCGGCGTCGCCAGCCCCACGTAGCCGAGCAGCGTCAGGCCGTAGTCGCCCCAGCTGTACTGGTGGGTCGCGGCATAGGCGCCGATCGGGAACGCGACCGCCCAGGTGAACAGCACCACCGTCAGGTTGAGGATGAACGACAGCAACATGCGGTCGCCGATCACGTCCGAGACCGGCAGGTCGTGCTCGAACGACCAGCCCCAGTCGCCCTGCAGGAGGCCCGAGTAGCCGCGATCTGTCGGCCAGAGCCCGACCCACACCGCGTACTGCTCGATGAAGGGCTTGTCCAGGCCGAACTGGGCGCGCATGAACTCGGCGCGCTCGAGAGCCGCCTTGTCGCCCTGGCTGCGCAGTTCCGCGATCTGGTTGGAGAGAAAGTCCCCCGGCGGCAGCTTGATGATGCTGAAGGTGACGAAGCTGATCACGAGCAAGGTCGGGATCATGATCAGCAGCCGCCGGACCGTGTACGTCAGCATGAGAGCTCGGAACCTGCGATTACTTGCTTAACCAGAACGTATCGGGCCGGTAGATGCCGAAGAGCGCGCCGGGATCCCAGTTGTAGGTACCCTTCTCCGGAACGTTCCGGAGGGTGTTGCGCACCACGACCGGCTGCGCCACGCCGCCGATCACGCCGATCACGAACTGCTGCTCGGCGTGGATTTGCAGCATGCGGTGCCAGATCTTCGCGCGCTCCTCGCGCGTCGGCGCCTCGCGCCACCGGCTGTTGAGCTTCATCAGCTCGACCGCTTCGGCGATATCGGGCGCTTCACCCGTCTTGCCGCTAGTCTCGAAATGCTGGCCGAACTTCGGCCACTGCAGCTGTTGCTGGTTGACCGGCGCCAGCTCTTCGGGGCTGATATCGGGGTTGGCGAGGCCGTTCTCGATCCCGCTCCAGACCGAGATCAGCGCCTCGCCCGAGAAGACGCGGTTGCGCAGCACTTCGCGCTGCGTGGGCTTGGGGAACAGCTTGACGCCGACTTCGCGCCAGTTCTCGCGAATCATCTCCAGCACGTCGGTCTGCTCGGTGCTCTCGCCGGCGGTCTCGACGATGATTTCCAGCGGCCGGCCGTCGGGCAGCTTGCGCAGGCCATCGGCGCCGCGCGCGAGGCCGATCTCGTCGAGCAGCTTCGCGGCCGCTTTCTTGTCGTATTGCGCCCAGCGCGTCTGGTACTCCTTCTTGTAGAGCGAACTCTCGGCCACCACGGTGTTGTTGCCCTCGGTGGCGAGGCCGAAATACAGCACCTGGTTCACCTGTGAGCGATCGATCGCGAGCGACAGGGCGCGGCGGAAGCGCACATCGCGCAACAGCGTCTTCCAGGCCGCGTCGTTCACGTTTAGGTTGGGAAACAGCGCGAAATGCGCGCCACGCGCGGTTTTCCACAGCAGCGTGCGGTAGTTGTTGGTCTTCTCGCCTTTTTTCAGGAAGGTGTAGTTGTTGAACTGGATGTCGCGCGCCTGCAGGTCGGATTCGCCGGCGCCGGTCTTGGCCGGGATCAGCTTGCTCTCGGCAACCGCCATCACCACGCGATCGATGTAGGGCAGCTGGCGGCCCTCCGCATCGACGCGGTGGAAGTAGGGATTGCGCACCGCGACGAAGCGATCCGCCGGCGGCTTGGTGGTGTTCATCCAGGGCTGCAGCGTGGGCAGGGCCGGGTTGTCGAACTGGTACATGTTGTCTTCGCGGTTGTGCACGGCGGCCCAGCCGCGCTTCACCGCGCCGCCGGCCTGCGCCTCGCCCGCGTTCGGGTTGTACTTGCGATGGAACTTTTTCAGGTAATGCGCTGGCCGGTATATGAACAGCGGCGAGGCGCCCGCCATGCGCGGCAGGAAATCCGGATTCGGCTTCGACCAGCTGTAGCGCACCGTCTGCTTGTCGAGTATCTCGACCTTGGGCGGCTCGCCGTTCACGAGCAGGTCGCTCGGCGGGCCGGTCGGGCTGAGCTCCTTGTTGTTGGCGACGTCGTCCCAGAAATAGCGGAAGTCGTCGGTGGTGAACGGCTGGCCGTCGGACCAGCGGTGCCCCTTGCGCAGCTTCATCGTGAACACGCGCTCGCCCTTGGCCTCGATGCTCTCGAGAATGTCGGCAACGATGTTGAAATTCGTGTCGTAGCCCACGAGGCGCGCATAGCCATACACCACCAGCATGCGCACGTCGCGGCTGCGCCCGATCAGCATGCTCAGGTCGCCGCCGTGCTGGCCTGCCGCCTGCCCGGCGCCCGGCTTGAAGAGCAGCGGCGTCTCCGGCAGGCGCTTCGCCGCCGGCGGCAGCTTTCCCGCCTTGATCTGCTCGGCGAGGATCGGCGGTTCGATGAATTTTCCCTGCGCCGCGGCCTGCGGCGCGGTGCCCGCGAGCGCCACAGGGAGGACCAGCGTCATCAACCATCGCATCATGATCTGAGCTCCGAAATGTCCGCGCCTGCGTGCGCGCGCACCAGGTGCTTGTCGCCGATATCCAGCATGATCGCATCGCGCGCGCTGCCCGTGCGTTCCGGGCCGCCGAGGCGGAACGGCTTCGGCCAGGCGCCCGGATCGGAGGCCTTGCCCTCCATCAAGGCCGCAAAATCCAGTTTGCGGTCCAGGTCCGGGTCCGGCACCGCGGCGAGCAGCGCCTTGGTGTAGGGATGCACCGGATTGCGGAACAGCTCGCCGGAGGGCGCAAGTTCGACCAGGCGGCCGGCGCACATCACCGCGATCCGGTCGGCGAGGTAATGCACCACGGCGAGGTTGTGGGAAATGAAGATATAGGTCAGGTTGAGCGCGGTTTTCAGATCCAACAGGAGGTTGAGCACCTGCGCCTGGACCGAGACATCCAGCGCGGAGACCGGCTCGTCGCAGATGAGGAGTTCAGGTCCTAGGGCGAGCGCCCGGGCGATGCCGATGCGCTGGCGCTGCCCGCCCGAGAAGCTGTGCGGGTAGCGGCGCAGATAGCGCACGTCCAGCCCGACCAGCGTCATCAGTTCCTTGACCCGTGCGAAGCGCTCTTCGGCGTCGCCGATGCCGTGGATCACCAGCGGCTCGGCCACGATGTCCTGCACCGTCATGCGCGGATTGAGCGAGCTGAAAGGATCCTGGAACACGAACTGCACCTTGCGCCGGTAGGCGAACAGTTCCGGACCCGTCAGCGCAAGCACGTCGCGCGCAGTGCCGCGGTCGTTGTAAATGATCTCGCCGCTGTCCGGCGCGGCCGAACGCAGGATCATCTTTGCGGTGGTGGTCTTGCCGCAGCCCGACTCGCCCACCAGCCCCAGGCATTCGCCCGAAGCGACATGGAAACTCACGTCGTCCACCGCCCGCACCGCGCCCGCGAGCCTGCGGCCGAGGAACGAGGTCTTGCGTGTCTCGAAGCGCTTGGTGAGGTTGCGCACCGTCAGCAGCGCATCGCCGCCCACGTTCTCGCCCTGCGGCCGCCCGCGGCCGGAGATCAGGTGGTCGGTGGAGGCGTTCACCTCGCGAATCGGCGTCAGGCGCTCGCCCGGCGCCATGTTGAAGCGCGGCACGGCGCGCATCAGCGCCTTGAGGTAGGGATGGCGCGGGTCGCGGAAGATGTCCTGCAGCGTGCCGGACTCGACGACTTTGCCGTGGTACATCACGACAACCTCTTCGGCCATGTTGGCGACGATGCCCAGATCGTGCGTGATCAGCAGCATCGCCATCTTCAGCTCGGACTGCAGGTTCTGCACCAATTGCAGGATCTGCGCCTGGATCGTGACATCGAGCGCGGTGGTGGGCTCGTCCGCGACGAGAAGCGCCGGACGGCACACCAGCGCCATGGCGATCATCGCGCGCTGGCGCAGGCCGCCGGACAATTCAAACGGATACGTGTGTTCGGCTTTGGCCGGATCGGCGAACCCCACCAGCCGCAGCATCTCGTGCACCGCGGCGCGGCGCTCGGCCATGCCCAGGCTCGAGCGGTGCAGCACGAGCGCCTCGCCGATCTGGTTGCCGACCGTATGCAGCGGCGACAGCGCGGTCATCGGCTCCTGGAAAATGATCGAGATCCGGCCGCCGCGAATGTCGCGCACCTGCGCACCCTCGGGGTCGAGGCGTGAGATGTCCACCACGCTGCCGGGCTTTCTCGGATCGAAAAACAGGATCTCGCCGCTCTCGATGCGCGCCACGCGCGGCAGGATGCTCATGATCGCCTGCGCGACCATCGTCTTGCCGGAGCCGGACTCGCCCACCAGCGCCACGGTGCGCCCTTCGGGAATGCGGAACGACACGCCGTCGACCGCCTTGACGGTGCCGGCGTCGACCTCGAGGTAGACCTTGAGGTCCTTGATCTGGAGCACGTCGCTCATTCAGCCAATCCGAGTACGCCCAGGTTGGCGCGCGTCGTCCAGTCCAGGTCGGCGCCGCGGCGCCGGGCTTCGAGCGCGGCGGCGCGTACCAGTTCGACGAAGCCCTCGAGCTCCGAGTCGATGCGGATCGTGCGCCGTGCGTCGCGCAGCCTCAATTGCATCCATCCTCCTTGCACCGTTCTCCCCTCAGGGTCCCCGCGGGTCGAGTAGTAATCGAGCCGCAGCGAACGCAGTTCTTCCCACCGGAGTGCGGCGCCTGGCAGTCCGAATGCGGCCTGCACGCGGATTCCGGTTTCGTCCAGCTCGATGTGGGTCAACTGCCGGCAGACCGTACGGACAAAGTATACGAGGAATAAAGCAGCTGCCGCTGCCAGCGCCCACGTCAGCGCTGCGGCTGGACGCGCAAACGCGAGCAGTCCAAGCAGCAGTAGCAGCCCGATTCCTCCGCCCGCGTAGTCAGGGAGAAGTGCCCGCCACGAATAACGATGCGCAGAGCTCACGAGGCGTGAAATAGTTCCTCAGCGCGCCGCCAGGCCACGGCGGGCCGGTTGCGCGTCGTTTCGAACAAGCGTTCGAGAAATGCCCAGGCCGCCGCGTCGTGCACCGCGTGATGGCTCAGCCAGCCAGTGGCCTCGCCCGCGTCCGCCGCTCCCGTGCGTTTGGCGGCCAAATGGCGCACCGCCGCTGCCAATACTTCGGTTTCGCCGGCGAAGCCGCGGTTCGAGCGCCAGGCAATGATGTCGACGTGCGTGTTGACCTGCACCAGTCCGGGAGCGGCTTCGGCGCCCGTGCGCGCGCCAAACTGGCTCAGGCCGCGCCAGCCTGCGGCCGCAAGATGCGGCGCAAGCTGCCGCGGCAAGCGGTTCCAGGGCGGAGCAAGCACCGGGAGAAAGCTCTTGCCGGCCAGCGCTTCGAGCTGCGCGCGCGCGGCTGCGAGCCGGGCGACCGCCGCGGGCGGCGCTTCCGCCGAGCTGAACTCGGTCTTCCTTTCTCGCGGGCCGGCGCGGTTGACGTGATCGGCGCCATGCTGCAGAACCGAAACCCGGGGTCCCAGGTTGGCGAAGATCGCCGGCTCGGATTGCATCGGTATTGCCGCGAGCGCGAGCGGCGTGGAGCTCGCTTGCGCCAGCGCCATGAGGCGCTCCAGCGCGCGCCCCGGGCGCGCCGCGTCATCGTCGCGCCACCAGAATTCGGTCGTGCGCCCGGCGTCGCGCCAGCGCGCCAGCTCTTCGAAGAAACCCTGCCACGCGGTATTCACGCCGCCACCCCCTGGGCCAGTTGCGCGATCGAGGCCGCGCCGCGCTGTGCGCCCTCGAGATTGATGCCGCCCGGCGGCCGCTGGATTTGGTGCGCCGCCCGATCGATCGCCGCAGCAAGCGTCGCCGGCGTGAGTGCGCTCTCCTCCACCATTTCGAGCAGGCCGCGTTCGGCGAAGCAGCGGGCGCGCAAGCCCTGCTCCGACTCGTGTCCACCGGCGAAGGGCACCACCACGGCGCGCGCGCCGGCGCGAATGGTTTCCATGAGCGTGTTGTACCCCGCCTGGCTGATCGAGAGCGCGCAGTTCTCGAGCAGGCGGGTGAAATCCGGCCTCGAGCGCTCCAGCTCGACGCCGTTCTCACCGGCCGCCAGCTCTGCCAGTCTGCGGAAATCGTCGCCGGGAAGATTATTGCCGGCAAGCACGCGCCAACGCCGCTCGCGCAACAGCGTTAGCGGTTTAGCGCGTATCGCCGCCGCAAGCAGCGCCGCGCCAACCGCGCCACCGCCGGCAGAAACGATCACCTCGCCTTTGCCCGCGTCGCTGCGCACGGCTGGCGCCGCCTCGACGACGTATCCGGTGTACTCGATCCGCCCCGCGATACGCACTGCACCCGGAAAGGTCCGCTCGAAGGCGATGACGCCCGGATCGCCGTGCACCAGTACGCGGTCGAAATAGCGCTCCACCAGCGCGAGCGTCTCCTCCTGGCGCTCGGCGCTTTTCTGCGCGCCAAGCACATCGCGTACCGAGCAAGCGATCGCCGGACGGCGCGAAGCACCGGTGGCGGCATCGAGCAGCGGCAACAGCTCGAAGCGCATCTGCCTGCGGCCGAACGGAAACAGCTCGAGCACCAGCACGTGCGGATCGGCGGCACGCCAGGCGGCGAGCAAGGCGTCGCTGCGCATGCGTTGCCATTGGGCGTCGATCGGCCTGCCCGCGCCGTCGACGAGGATCTTGAAGCTGAGGTCCGCCGCGCTTGCCGGCGGCAGTTGCACGACGCGCACGCCGTGCAATTCTCCTGCCGGCGCGAGTTCCGCGACCGGCGCTCCGCCGCTGGCGAGCGTGACCTCCAGCCCCGCGGCCGCCATCGCGCGCGCGAGGGTCACCGCCCGCTTCAGGTGGCCGATCCCGAGCAGGTGCTGGACATAGAAGAACGCGCGCCTGCGGCTCAAATCACACCGGCGCGGTTTTCGCCGTTCATGCCGGCGTTTCTTTTACAGGCAACACGACAAATCGTTCGAGCACCTGACCAAGCTGGATCGCCGCCGATTCGATGCCGCGCTCGCCGGCGGCAAAGGCCACCGCCGCGGCACTCATGCGCAATCGTTTCGGCTCATCGAGGAGCAGCTCGCGTACCAGGCCGGCGAGCGCGCGCGTGTCGCCCGCAGGCGCCAGCAGGCCGGTGCGGCCGTGCTCCACCACATCCGGCACGCCGCGCGTGGCGCAGGAAACCACCGGCACGCCCGCTGCCTGCGCCTCCAGCATCGCCATGCCATAGGCTTCGTTCACCGCCGGCCAGACGCAAAGATCGGCTGCGGCGTAGAACGCTGCAACCTGCTTGAGGGGAAGCCCGCCCAGAAACGTCACGCGACCGGGTATTGCCGCGGCCAATGCCGCCTCGACGTCGGCGCGCGCGCTGCCATCCCCCGCCACCAGCAGGCGCCATGGCAGATCGCGCAGTTGTCCGAGCGCGGCCGCGAGTTCGGCATAGGACGCGAGCTTGTCGCCGGGGCGCATCATCGCCGCAACCGCAAGCCAGGGAACCGAGGTATCCAGCGCGTGTGCGCGCGCGAGTTCCGCGCGGCACGCCTCCCGGCGCGACGCAGCAGCGCGAAACGGCGCCGCATCGAGGAACGGCGGCAGCGAGACGATGCGCGCAGGCGACGCGGCCAGCCCGCGCAGGCCTTCCAGGTCATCGCGCGTCGGGCACAGGAGCAGATCGGCGCAGCGGATCGCCTCCATCGTACCGCGGTGGCCCACGTCCCAAGGGCCCCCGGCGCGCTTGGCGGCATGCGAGGCTTCGGCGATGACGTAGGGAATGCCCAGCGCCGCGCTCGCCTGCGGCCCCAACCAGTCCGGCGCCTTGTAGTACGCGTGATAGGTGAACCACAGGTCGGGCCGCGCTGCGGGCCTGGCGTTGCGCCACTGCTCGGCAAGCCGACGGCCGAGCGCGCAACCCTGCTCGCGCAGCGCGCTCTGGCGCGGCGCGTCGCCGTCGGGATCGTAGCTGCGAAAGGTGGCGGCAAGCTCGACGCGATGCCCGGCGCGTCCGAGCGCGTCCATCAGCAGTCCCGCGATGCGCCGGTCGCCCGAAGGCGTGCGGTGCGTCGGCGATTTCAGCGGTGCGTAGAACGCAATGCGCATGACGAATTCTAGTCCGCCGCTCTCAGACCGAAGCGGCGCGCGAGGCGCTCGATGTTCTCCTCCAGCCCGAATTCGGCGCGCACGCGCCGGCGCCCCGCTTCCCCGAGCGCGCTGCGCCGCGCGGGATCGGCAATCAGCACGGCCAGCGCTTGCGCGAACTCTCCGGGCGCCTCGGGCGCGACCAGCAATGCGGTGCGGCCATCCTCGAGCAGTTCGGGAATCCCCGAAATCCGGGTCGCGACGCAGGCGAGCCCCTGGCTTTGCGCCTCCGCGAGCACATTGGGCAGGCCGTCGCGGTCGCCGTCGCGCGCCACGCGCGAGGCCAGCGCAAACAGATCCGCGGTGCGGTATGCGGCCAGCAGTTCGGTCTGCGTGCAGGCGCCGCGCCAATCGACTCGCGCGGCGATGCCGAGCGCGCGGGCGCGCTTTGCGAGCCGCTCCTTGAGCGGACCGCCGCCGGCATGCACCAGCCGCCAATGCAGGTTCGCCGGCAACTGCGCAAGCGCCTCCAGCAGCACGTCGGTACCCTTCTTCTCCACCAGGCGCCCGACCGAGAGGATGATCACGGGATTTGCCGGGTCAGCGCCGTTTTTTTCGACCTGGCTCCTCTCCGTAAGCGAAAAGCGCGCAAGATCCAGGCCGTGATAGACGAGCTGCACCCGGTTCGCGGGTGCAAGTGCCGCGAGATGCGCATGGTTGGTCGCGGTGCAGGTGACGAGCCATTCACACGAGGCCAGTTTTTCGCGCTTTTCCCATTCAGGCGTGGTCCAGATGTCCTTGGCGTGCGCGGAGCCCGTCCAGGCGAGCCCGCTGAGCAGCGCCGCATAGCGCGCGACCGAGGCCGGCGTGTGCAGGAAATGCGCGTGCAGATGTTTCACGTCGCGCGGCAGCTCATGTGCCAGCACCAGCGCCTGGCCGAAGCGGCGCATCCGGTTGGGTGTCGGGTCGCGCGCGAGATCGCGCAGCCAAGTGTTTCTTGTTTCTCTGTAGTTTTTGCTTTTTCTTATATGAACCCAAGAACGAAAAACGCGTAACGGTTCCTGATAAAGGTACTCAGGCAGGTAGAGCAGCGCCGCGCGGATTTCCTCGTGCACCGGGTGGCGGCGCGCATCCGTGGGACGGCGCAGAGAGACGATCAGGATCTGCATGCCGCGGCGCTCGAGTGCGGCGATTTCCTGCGCGATGAAGGTCTCCGAGAGCCTCGGATAGCCTTTCAGAACGAAGGCGACGCGGCCCTGCATCGGCCCGGTCATCGCTTGAGTGACGCCGGCCGCTGCGCTAGGCGCTGCGCGGCAGCGCTTCGGGCACCTCGAGCTCGGCCGCCGACTCGACCCAGGGCGCGACCAGCCGGCCGACGTTCTCCAAGCCTTCGAGCAGCCCGGGCACCACGATCTCGGAGGGCCGGTTCTGGCTCGGCAGGCGGCGCAGCGCGGCCGCCATCACAGTGGGATCGTAGCGGCCGTCGTCCGCAAGCATGGCGATGAGGCCCAGCTTCGCCGCGCGCGAGATGCGGATGTACTGCTCCATGCGCGGCTCGGTGCGCGGCACGATCAGCGCCCTCTTGTCCATCGAGAGCACTTCGCAGAAGGTGTTGTAGCCGCCCATCGCCACCACGCCGGCGGCGCGCGATACAAGGGATTCGAGGTGGCTGTGGAAGGTGATCGCATCGACGCGCTTCAGGCGCGCGGCGCGGTCCATGAATTCCGCCTGGCGCTCGGGCTGCATGAACGGGCCCAGCACCAGCAGCGCGGGATACGGCAGCAGCGGATCGTGCTCATAGGCCCGCAGCACCCACTCGATCAGCGCCTCACCGTCGCCACCGCCGCCGGTCGTGACCAGCAGGTAGGGCCGGTTGGTAATCTCGGGCAGGCGCGGCGGCGCGCCGTGCGTCGGCACCTCGCGGTGCAGGTATCCCGTGTAGATCATTTTCTGGCGCACCGAGATCGGCAGCGAGACGCCCTCGAGCGGATCGCAGATCTGCGGCAGGCCGTAGACCCAGATCTCGTCGTACAGCTCGCGCAGGGCGGGCAGCACGTTTTTTCTCTGCCACTCGGGTTCGAGCAGGCGCGGCTCGTCCAGCACGTCGCGCAGGCCGAGCACCAGGCGCGTGCCGCGCGGCTTGAGCAGCTCGAGCGTTTCGAGCACCTCGCCGCGCAGGCCCATCGGCTCCTTGTCGACGATGAACAGGTCGGGCTCGAACATTTCCGCGGTGTGGCGGATGATCGAGCCGCGCAGTTTCAGCGTCTGCTCGATATCGATGTGCAGGTTGAGAGAGGTGTACTCGCCGCTGCGCAGCTTGATGACGCCAGGAATGCGCACGAAATCCACGCGCGCGCGGAAGTCGAACGAGCCGATGATCGGCGAGCCCGACAGGATCAGCACCGACACCTGCTTGAATTTCTCCACCAGCGAGTGGGCGATGGTGCGGCAACGGCGCAGGTGGCCGAGCCCCATCGTGTCGTGGCTGTAGATCAATATGCGCCGGTCGGCGCGCCTTGGATCCATGCTCGTCCCCCCCCCCGATTCCCGGCCGCTGCGCTCTTCTCGGCTTGGCGGTCCCGCCGGAAAACGGGCATTCTATACCGTGAGGACAAAAACCAAGCCGCGCTTGACGCGGTCGGCTGCGCAGGTCTAAATTGACCGGAGCCTGGCGCAGGCAGGGCGCGCCAGGCCAGGCGCTGGATTTCATCAATACAACAGGAAGGGGTACCGATGAGTACGTCTATCGTTCGTCTTGTCAGCCGTCTTTTGATTGTCTGCCTGATCGGCTTGCCGTTTCAGGTCCACGCCGGAATGATCGGCACCGACACGGTCGTCTCCGCAGCGCAGGCGCAAGCCGCGCGGGCGACCGTCCTGGGCCAGCTCAGCCGGAGCGAGGTCGCGAGCCAACTGCAGTCGCTGGGGCTCACGCCTCAGGCGGCCACAGACCGCGTCGCCGCGCTCACGGACGCCGAGGTCACCAAGCTCGCGGGCCAGATCGAGAGCCTGCCGGCCGGCGCCGATGGTGGCTGGCTGCTGCTGATCCTGATTGGCGTGTTGATCTGGTGGCTGGTCAAGAAGTAGAAACGAAGTCGGCAAACACCGCCGGAAAAGCCCGCGCTCGCGCGGGCTTTTTGTTTGCGGCGCTGGCGGTCCTTTGCCTGGGCGGCTGCATCTCGCTGCCGCAGAGCGAAGCGCTGCGCGCGAGCCCGCCCGCCGGCCTGCCGCTGCGCGTCGAGTTGGCGCAGGTGCCGTTCCACCTGCAGGATGATTTCCTCTGCGGCCCGGCGTCGCTGGCGATGCTGTTCAATGCCGCCGGCGTCGCGGCGGCGAGCGTCGAATCCCTCACGCCGATGGTGTACCTGCCCGGACGGCAGGGCAGCCTGCAGGCCGAGATGCTTGGCGCGACGCGCCGCACCGGACTGGTTGCTTATCCGCTCGCCCCGCGACTCGAGGACCTGCTGCGCGAAGTCGCCGCGGGCACGCCGGTGGTGGTGCTGCTCAATTTGTCGCTCAAGCTGATGCCGGTCTGGCACTACGCCGTGATCATCGGCTATGACCTGGACCAGCGCGAGGTCATCGTGCGTTCCGGAAAAAGGGCGCGCGACGAGTGGAGCTTCGGCTTTCTGGAATTCTTCTGGCGCGACAGCGACTATTGGTCGATGCTCGCGCTCGCGCCGGGCCGCCTGCCAGCAAGCGCCCGCGAAGCCGAGTTTGCGGCAGCGGTCGCGGCGCTGGAGCAGGCCGGGCGCCGCTCCGAAGCACGCGAATCCTACCGCGCGCTGCTCGCGCGCTGGCCCGGGAACCTGGTCGGCCTGGTCGGCCTGGGCAACGTCGAATACAACCTGAAGGACATGGCCGCCGCCGAACGCGCCTTCCGCCGCGCAAGCGAGGCGCACCCGAAGTCGGAAATCGCGTGGAACAACCTCGCCCATGTGCTCGCCCTGCTCGGCAGGCTGCCGGAAGCCGAGAGCGCGGCGCGCACCGCGGTCGCCCTGGAGGGCCCCACGCTGCCTGAAGCGCGCAAGACGCTCGAAGCAATCCTCGCGCAGCGCCACCCGCCTGGAGCAGCCTCACGGCCCTGAACAAGCGCTGACTAGCCCTTGATCTCTTCCAGCCGCCGCTTGGCGGCGACGCGCACCGCATCCCTCAGGTCCGGGTGCGCGTTCATGAAGCTCTCGAAATCGTCCTTGTGCAGCACCAGCAGCTTGCAGGGCGATTGCGCGGTGATGGTCGCGGTGCGCGCGCGCTCCGCGATCAGCGCGATCTCGCCGAAGAAATCGCCTGCGGCGAGGCGCCCCTTGGGCGCTGCGGTTTCCTGGTCCACTTCGACCTCGCCCGAAACGATGAAGTACATCGAATCGGCCTGATCGCCCTTGCGGATCAGGCGCTCGCCGCGCTCGGCGCGCCGCGCTCGCAGCACGCCGGCCACCGCCGCGATGCGAGCTGCATCCAGAGTGCGGAACAAGGGCACCTTGGCCACCAGGTTCCAGGTGTCGAGAAATTCGCGCCGCCGCACCGCCTCGATGAAGGCCGAGGCGATGATACCCACCGGGATCGCGAACATGCACAGGCCCATCACCGCGGTGAGTCCACCCGCGATCTTCCCCCACAGGGTCACCGGCGTCAGATCGCCGTAACCCACCGTGGTCAGCGTTACGATGCCCCACCACATCGCCTCGGGAATGCTGCCGTACTTGTCGGGTTGCGCCTCGCGCTCGAAGTAGTAAACGAGGCTCGACTGGAACACGAGCAGCACCAGCATGAGCACCGCCGCGCTCCACAGCACGCGCCGCTCGCTGTAGACCGCCTCGACCATGAACTGGAACGCCGCCGTATGCCGCAGCAACTTGAAAATCGGCACGATGTCGAGCCAGTCGAGGTTGAGCCCGACGTACGGCGCGAGGGCGAACGGGATTGCGGCCACCAGGTCCACCAGCCCGGGCAGCGAGAAGACGTAGCGCAGCCGCTCGCGCGCGGCGCTGCCGGCGCCGGGATTCTCCGGCGCGATCCAGATGCGCAGCAGGTACTCGGCGGCAAAACCGAGCGTCGTGAGCAGCAGTACGACATCGAGCAGCTGGCTGTGCGCGCGCCCGAGCTGCGGCACGGATTTCAGGATCGCCGTGGCGACGCTGATGACGATCAGGATCACCAGCCCCGTGCGCACGGCAAGACCGCCCGATCCGCCCTCCTCGCGGGTAAGCAGGTGGTGCGCCCTTGCGCGCAGGGATTCCTCGCGGCCCGCTTCGCTCATCGCGGCGCCTCTTCCTTGCCGACCTGATCCTTCGCCGCGGGCTCAGCGTTGCCCGCGCGTTTCGCCGGCCAGGTCCACCACACGATTAGAATCAGCAACGCAAGCGCCACGCCCATTTCGAGATAAATGACCCACATCGTCCGCGCCTTTGTCCTTGCTCTGCCCGCGATTCTAGCTCTCGCGGGCTGCAGCAGCCTGCCGCAGCCGCAGGCCTGCCCCGCGTGCCCCGCGCCCGCGCCCGCGCGGCCCGCCGAAGCGAAATACCAGCAGACGCCCTACGCCGCGATTCCGGGCTGGGCGGATGCGCCGCTCGCGCCGGGCCTGCGCGCCTTTGCCTCCGGCTGCACGCGGATCGCGGGCGGCAGCGCATTACGGCGCGCCTGCGACGCCGCGCGCGCGCTGCCCGCGGACGACGAAACCGCAGCGCGCGCTTTTGTCGAGGCAAGCTTCGAAGCATGGGCGCTCGTCAACGCCGATGGCAGCGCCGAAGGCATGGTCACCGGCTACTATGAGCCCGTGCTTGCCGGCCGCCGCGCGCGCAGCGAGCGTTTCCGCTTCCCGGTCTATGGCGTACCGGCAGACCTGGTTGCGGTGGATCTGGAAGCAGTGGCGTCCGAAGTGAAGGGCTTGCGCCTGCGGGGCCGCTTGCAGAGCGCGCGCCTGGTGCCGTACTGGACGCGAGGCGAGATTGAGGCCGCAGGCCAGTTTGCCGCTCCGGTTCTGGCATGGGTCGAGGATCCAGTCGAATTGTTTTTTCTGCAGATCCAGGGCTCGGGCCAGATCGACCTCGGCGACGGGGCTCGATTGCGCCTGGGCTATGGCGATCACAACGGTCACCCCTACGGCTCGATCGGCCGCTACCTGATGCAACGCGGCGAGCTCGCCCTGGAGCAGACCTCGATGCAGGGGATCAAGGCCTGGGCCGCGGCCAACCCGGGCAAGCTGCGCGCGGCGCTCGATTCCAATCCCAGCTATGTCTTCTTCCGTGAGGCGGTCCAGGCAAATGGCCCGCTCGGTACGCTCGGCGCGCCGCTGAGCGCGGGCTACAGCCTCGCGATCGATCCGCGCTCGGTGCCGCTCGGCGCGCCGGTGTTCCTCGCCACCACCATGCCGCTGTCCTCGCAGCCGCTGCGCCGGCTGATGGCCGCGCAGGACACGGGCGGCGCGATCCGCGGCGCGGTGCGGGCGGACTTTTACTGGGGAACCGGCAACGAGGCCGGCGCGCTGGCCGGACGCATGCGCCAGCAGGGCCGCATGTGGATCCTGTGGCCGCGCGGGGAGCCTTTGCCCCGCTTATAGAGTGCTATTTCCTCGGCAGCCGCGCGACCTCGTCCAGCTTCGCGCGCAGCTGCGTGAGCGGTATGGCGCCCTCGATGCGCTCGCCATTCGCGAAGAAAAGCGTGGGCGTGCTCTTGACGCGCAGCGAGCGGCCGAGCTCGAGCACTTTGTCCACCGGATTGGCGCAGGTCGCGGCGGCCGCGGGAACCTTGGGCTTGTCGAGCACGGCCAGATCGAGCCAGGCCCTGGTACGGTCCTTGGAACACCACACTGCGCGCGAATGGTCGGCGAGCTCGGGACGGATCACCGGAAACATGAACACGTACACGCTGATGTCGTCTATCTGCATCAGCATCTGTTCGAACCTGCGGCAATACGGGCAATACGGGTCCGTGAACATCGCCACCACGCGCTTGCCGTTGCCGCGCTGGATCTTGAGCGCGAGCTCGAGTGGTAGCGCGCTGAATTCGATTGCCGTGAGTTTCCGCAGCCGCTCCTCGGTGAGATTGCGTCCGGCCTTGATATCGATCAGCTCGCCCATGAAGAGGTACGCGCCCTGCGCATCCGAATAGATGATCTGCGGACCCTCATCGGACTGAAAGCGCACTTCGAAGATCCCGGCAATCGGCGTCGCCTGTATCCCTTCCACCTTGACGCCGCCCAGCTTGGCCTCGACCGCCCGGCGGATCTGCGCTTCGTCGCCCCGCACCGGCAGCGAGAAAAAAACGACAGCAAGCGCAAGAAAGAGACTTCGCATCATCAGCTTCATCCCATCGCGTGGCGCATCAGGAGGTTCTTCAGGACCGGAATCCGCTGCGCGAAATTCAATCCCGCATTGCGCAGCCGCGACATGCCGGTCCCGCCGGCCTCGAAGAGGCGAAACAGGCCGTGCACCGTGGTGCGCATGGCGAGTATATCCTCGGCGCGCCCTCGCTCGTAGCGGCGCAGAAGGCGCAGATCGCCGGCGTCGCGGCCCGGCTCGCGCGAGCGCAGAACCTGCGCCAGCACGCGCGCGTCCTGCAGGCCGAGATTGGCGCCCTGCCCGGCGAGCGGATGAATCACGTGCGCGGCGTCTCCCGCCAGCGCAACGCGAGGCGCGACCAGCCTGGCGGCCGTCAACTGCTCCAGGGAAAAAGCGCGCTGTGGCGTCACGAGCGCAAGCTCTCCCAGCGCAGCGCGCGAGGCGAGCGCGACTTCGCTTGCGAGCGCCGCGGGTGCGAGAGCGAGCAGGCGGGCCGCTTCCGCGTCCGGGACGGACCAGACCATCGAAACGTGGTTTGCGGGCAGGGGCAGGAGCGCGAGCACCGCGCCCTGCTTGCGTGCGCCCTGGAACCATTGCAGCGCGACGTTGCGATGCGGCAGGCTGCAGGCAAAATTCGCCACCACCGCGCGCTGGCCGTAGGCGCGCTCCTTGACCGCGATTCCCGCCTGCGCGCGCACCAGCGAGCGGGCGCCGTCGGCGCCGACGACCAACTGGGCGCTCAGCTCGCGGCCGTCCTTGAGGCGAAGGCCGGCGCGCCCCGCGCTGATCTCCAGCGCCTCGAGCGATGCGGCGGAGAACAACGTCAAGCCGTCCTGATTTTCCAGCCCGCTCCATAGCGCTTGCTGCAGCAGCCGGTCCTCGACGATCCAGGCGAGTTCGCTGCAACCCGAGCGATAGGCGTCGAATTCGATCAGCGATTCGCCGTCGTCGCCATGCACGCGCATCGCTTGCACCGGCGTCATGCGCCCTTGCGGAACCGCGCGCCAGACGCCGAGTTGCGAGAGGAACGCGGCGTTGCCGGGACTGATGGCGTAGACGCGCGGGTCGAATCCGGCTGTGTCCGGCGGCGGCGCAGGACGCTCCTGCGAGATGAGCGCCACGCGCGTGCCGCGCAGGCCTCGCGCCAGCGCGGCTCCGACCAGCGCGCCGCCGGCAATGGCAACCTCGAACGGGCCCTCATCACTCACGCGAAAGATTCCTCAACTCTTTGACTTGAAGCCGTTTTTGGGCGAAAATTCGCGCTCTTCACCGGGGCGAATTAGCTCAGCTGGTTAGAGCAGCGGAATCATAATCCGTTTGTCC
>CAZTSJ010000196.1:0-15527 GCA_964616875.1 uncultured Bordetella sp.
CCTGTACCGGGAGATCCGCGAGTCGCACGACTGGGGCCGGCGCTTCCCCGCAGCGCCCTCGGGCAGCGTGGTGGAAAAACTTGCCCTGCTCACGCCGCGCGAGATGCGCCGCGCGGTGCAGGCGGCCTTCGGCAACGCCAAAGTGTCGGGCCGGGACGAACTGCAGCCCGAAGACGTGGACCTGCAGCGCGGCAGCCGCAAGTCACGCATCGGGTTCTGACCTAGAAGTAAGCGAGCAAGCGCCCGCAGGCGATTACCGAGAACCACAGCAGCAGGGATACCGCTGCGGCAACGCGCGCCGCGACCGGCGGCATGACGTCCACATCCCATTGCGCCGCGCCGCGGAACACGCCGGCATGGAATATTCCCGCGTTGGCGCCGGCCAGCAGGATCAGGCAGATTTTCAGCGGAAACAACGCATTGCCCATCAAGTCGCTCGCGTGGGCGACGAACATCGCCAGGCCGCTGGGCACGATCAGGGCAAAGCTTGCCGCGCTCCAGGGGAGGATATGCGCAGCGAGGCGGCGCACCGGCAGCGAGCGCGACACCCCCAGCAGGCGCAGATCGAGGATCACGATCGAGCCGACCAGCAGCGCGATGCCCGCGATGTGCACGATCTCGACCGCGGGATAAAGCCAGAGCCACTGGCGCATCGCCTGGCCAAGGGCGCTCGCCTCGATCGCGCCCATGGCGGTCATGACTAGCGCAATTCCACGGTCTTGCCGCCAGCGGTGATCCGCTCGGCGCGCATCTCCTCGGGCTTGCCGCGGTTGGCGTAGCCTTCCAGCGCAACGCTGCTGCCGGCCTTGAGCAGTTCCTTCGCCAGCCCGCGCGCTTCCATGCGCGAGGGCGGCGCCAGCACGCACAACCAGGTCTTGCCGGGCGTCTCGAGCCGGATATAGCCGTGCGGATGCTCGTAGGCAAACTCAAGAATCTTCCCGGACAACTTGAGAAGCTTGGTGCTGTCGTACTCGCTCCAGCCGTGGTGCGCGGACGCGCTCGCGGCGAGCAGCACCGCAACAATTAAAGCCGCTGTTCTACCCATGCTTTCACCGTCTCCAGTGCAGCGCCTAGTTTCGCCGGTTCGGTGCCCCCGGCCTGCGCCATGTCGGCGCGCCCACCGCCCTTGCCGCCGACCTGCTGCGCGACATGGTTCACCAGTTCGCCCGCCTTCACCTTGCCGGTGAGGTCCGCGGTGACGCCGGCGATCAGGGTCACTTTGCCGTCGCTCACCGCGGCGAGCACGATTGCCGCGCTCTTCAACTTGTCCTTGAGCTTGTCCAGGGTCTCGCGCAGAGTCTTCGCGTCCGCCCCGTCGAGCGTCGCCACCAGCAGCTTGGTGCCCTTCACATCCACCGCCTGGGAAGCAAGATCCTGGCCCTGGCCCATGGCAAGCTTGCTGCGCAGGCGCGCAAGCTCCTTCTCGAGGTTCTTCTTTTCCTCGCGCTCGGCGACGAGTTTCTTCCTCAGCGTCGCACCGCTCGCCTGGTAGAACCCTTCAACGAAATGTCTTTCGTCCTCCTGCTGCCATTCCCATTCCAGCGCACCCAAACCGGTCTTTGCCTCGATGCGGCGCACGCCAGCAGCCACGCCGGACTGCTCTACTATCTTGAAGAATCCAATGTCGCCGGTGCGCTCGACATGCGTGCCGCCGCAAAACTCGCGCGATGAGCCGATGTCCAGCACGCGCACCTCAGCGCCGTATTTTTCGCCGAAAAGCATTACCGCGCCGGATTTTTTCGCCTCTTCGATCGACATGATCTGGGCCCGCGTAGCCGCGTTCTGCAGGATCTCGCCATTCACCTGCGCCTCCACACTGCGGATTTCTTCGCCACTGATCGGCTTGTCGTGCGCAAAGTCGAAGCGCGTTTTTTCCGCATCGACCAGCGAGCCTTTCTGCTGCACGTGCGATCCCAGCACTTCGCGCAGTGCCTTGTGCATGAGATGCGTCACGGAGTGATTGCGCATGGTGCGCTTGCGCAAATCGGTGTCAACACGCGCCTCGACCCTGTCGCCGACGTTCAGCACGCCGGTCTTGAGCGTGCCATGGTGGCCGAAGACTTCGGGCTGGATCTTCTGCGTATCGGCAACGGCGAAGGTGCCGCCGGATGCCACGAGTTCGCCCTGGTCACCCACCTGGCCGCCCGATTCGGCGTAGAACGGCGTCTGGTCCAGCACCACCGCGCCCGCCTCGCCTGCCTTGAGTTGACTGGCCGGCGCTCCCTCCCGATACAGCGCGACGACTTTCGCCACGAGGCTCAGGGTGTCGTAGCCGCGGAAGTCGGTCGTGCCGCCCGCATACTCAAGTCCCGCCGCGGAGCTGAACCTGCTCGCCGCGCGTGCGCGTTCGCGTTGCTGGCGCATCGCGGCTTCAAAGCCGGCCAGGTCCAGGCTCACGCCGCGCTCGCGGCAGATGTCGGCCGTCAGGTCCACCGGGAAGCCGAACGTGTCGTAAAGCTTGAAGATGGTATCGCCGTCGAGCAGCTTTTCGCCCGAGGCGAGCGCGCCTTCGAGCAGGCCCATGCCGTGTTCCAGCGTTTCGGCGAAGCGCTCTTCCTCCTGCTTGAGGACCTGGATGACTTTCGCTTTCGCGCGGGTCAACTCCGGAAATGCCTGCCCCATGCAGCGATCGAGGTCTTCGACCATGCGATGGAAGAAGGGCGCCTTCTGCCCCAGCTTGTAACCGTGACGGATGGCGCGCCGGATGATCCGGCGCAGCACATAGCCGCGGCCCTCGTTGCCGGGGATCACGCCGTCGACGATGAGGAACGCGCAGGCGCGGATGTGGTCGGCGATCACGTTCAGCGACGGATCCTTCAGCGCCTTTTGCTTCGTTTCGCGCGCCGCGGCCTTGATCAGGTCCTGGAACAGGTCGATCTCGTAGTTCGAATGCACGCGCTGCAGCACCGCGGCGATACGCTCCAGCCCCATGCCCGTGTCCACGCAGGGCTTGGGCAAGGGCGTCATCACGAAGTCGTCGCCGCTTTTGTCCCTCTGATACTGCATGAAGACCAGATTCCAGATCTCGATATAGCGGTCGCCGTCGGCCTCCGGCGAACCCGGCGGGCCGCCAGGAATTCCCTCGCCGTGGTCGTAGAAAATCTCGCTGCAGGGGCCGCAGGGACCGGTATCGGCCATCTGCCAGAAGTTGTCGGACTGGAATCTGGCGCCGCCCGCCTTGTCGCCGATCCGCACCACGCGATCCCTGGGCAGGCCAATGGTTTTGGTCCACAAGTCGTAGGCTTCGTCGTCGGTCTCGTAGACCGTGGCCCAGAGGCGCTCGGGTGGCAGCTTGTAGACCTTGGTGAGCAGCTCCCAGGCGAACTGGATCGCGTCCTTCTTGAAGTAGTCGCCGAAGCTGAAATTGCCCAGCATCTCGAAGAACGTGTGGTGGCGCGCGGTGTAGCCGACGTTTTCCAGGTCGTTGTGCTTGCCGCCGGCGCGCACGCAGCGCTGCGAGGTCGTGGCGCGAACGTAGGCGCGCTTCTCCTGGCCGAGGAACGTGTCCTTGAACTGCACCATGCCCGAATTGACGAACAGCAGCGTCGCGTCGTTCGCCGGCACGAGCGGACTCGAAGCGACAATGGTATGGCCGCGGGACTTGAAGTACTCGAGAAAACTCGAGCGAATCTCTGCGCTTTTCACAAGCGCAATTGTAATGGAAGGAGGCAGAGCGCCCGGGCGCCTTGCCTTGCCTTCGTCGTGCTACGCCGCGAGCCGGCCGTACTTCACGAGCCGGGCGCGTACCCCCGTCTGCGTGCGCTGGTGCGCGGCCGCGAGGTCGGGCAATCCCCTGCCGGCGTCGAAACCGGAAAGGAGCTTGCGATCCTCGTCCTCGGTCCACGGCTCGCCCACCTTGGGCGGCAACTGCTGCTTGCGCTTCTCGAAGCGTTCGGATTTCTCCAGCGCCTCGGCCGCCGCGTACAGCGCGCGTACCGTCTGCGCGCGCTGATACACGCTGTCGGCGGCAAACACTTCGCCGGACTCCGGATCGACTCCGTGGGCCAGCGAGCGCACCACGCTCAATGCTTCAGATTGATTCATTCGATTCACCTCCTCTCCACCGCACACGCGGTTGAGAGATGAACGTTCAGTCCGCTTCGCGCGCCGACAGGAGTTTGTAAATAATTTCGGAAGAAAAACCGCGCGACTGGAGAAAGCGCATGCGCTTCGCGCGCTCTTCGCGCGTCGCCGCCGGCTCGCGATACTTGCGCGCGAGAATGGCACCCGCGCGCTCCAGCTCTCCCTCGGCGGAGACGCGATCGATGGTCTCGCGATCGACGCCCTTGGACTTCAGGTCCTGGCGGATGCGCGCCACGCCGAATTTGCGCGACAGCACGCGCGCGCGCTCGGTGGCGAAACGCTCGTCTGATAATTGCTTCTTTTCTTTTAATTCAAGTAAAAGAAATTCAAGCACCTGCCGTGATGCCGCGTGCTTCGCGAGTTTTCTCTCGAGTTCCGCGCGGGAGTGCTCGCGGCGCGCGAGCAACCGTAATGCCCGCGCGCGGAGCCCTACCGGAGTGTCAGGGCCGTCCTTCACCCACGTTTACGCGTCGGCAGCTTCTCGACCTTGTTGTCGCCTTCGACCGCCTCGACCGCGGTCTCCGCCACCGGCTTGAGGACGCCCGCCTTCGCGCGGATCTTCTGCTCGATCTCGCGCGCCATCGGCTGGTTTTCCTTCAGGAACTCGCGGCAGTTGTCCTTGCCCTGGCCGAGCCGGTCGCCGTTGTAGATGTACCAGGCGCCCGATTTCTCGACCACGCCATGGATCACGCCGAGCTCCAGCAGCTCGCCTTCGCGCGAAATGCCTTCGCCGTACAGAATGTCGAATTCCGCGGTGCGGAAGGGCGGCGCGACCTTGTTCTTCACGATCTTGACGCGCGTCTCCGAGCCGATCACCTCGTCGCCCTTCTTGATCGCGCCGATGCGGCGGATGTCGATGCGCGCCGAGGCGTAGAACTTGAGCGCGTTGCCGCCGGTGGTGGTTTCGGGACTGCCGAACATGACGCCGATTTTCATGCGGATCTGGTTGATGAAGATCACCAGCGTATTGGTGCGCTTGATGTTGGCGGTGAGCTTGCGCAGCGCCTGGCTCATGAGGCGCGCCTGCAGGCCCATCTGCGGCTCGCCCATTTCGCCCTCGATCTCGGCCTTGGGCGTGAGCGCCGCGACCGAATCGATCACGATGACGTCGACCGCGCCGGAGCGCACCAGCATGTCGGCGATCTCGAGCGCCTGCTCGCCGGTGTCGGGCTGGGAGATCAGCAGGTCCGCGGTCTTGACGCCGAGCTTGGCGGCGTAGGAAATGTCGAGCGCGTTCTCCGCGTCGATGAAGGCGGCGGTGCCGCCGATTTTCTGCACCTCGGCGATGACCTGCAAGGTGAGGGTGGTCTTGCCGGAGGATTCCGGCCCGTAGATCTCGACCACCCGGCCGCGCGGCAGGCCGCCGACCCCCAGGGCGATGTCCAGGCCGAGCGACCCGGTCGATACCACGTCGATGTCCTTGATCGCGGCATCGTCCATCTTCATGATGGAACCCTTGCCGTACTGCTTTTCGATCTGCGCCAGCGCCGCTTCGAGCGCCTTCTGTTTGTTGTCGTCCATTCCCGTACCTCTTCTATAGGCTGTCGACATCTACGGCAGGGCGCTCGGAACGTGCTCGGAACCTACGCCTGGGCCGACACCGGATACTGTATAAATGCACATGTATTCTGTTCGGTTGACAGTGCCCTGTCAAATAGGCAACTGCGCGTCTGCGGTAAAATTCTAAAAACTCTTTGGAGACAAGACGATGGCGAAAGTTTCGTTCCTCGGCCTGGGCGTCATGGGCTACCCGATGGCGGGCCACCTGCTGAAGAAGGGCGGCCACGACGTGACGGTTTACAACCGCAGCGCCGCGAAGGCGGCGCAGTGGGTGAAGGAGTACGGCGGCAAGTCCGCCGCCACCCCGAACGAGGCGGCGCAGGGCGCCGATTTCGTACTGATGTGCGTCGGCAACGACGACGACGTGCGCGCAGTGGCCTACGGGGACAGTGGCGCGCTCGCGGGGCTGAAAAAGGGGGCGATCCTGGTTGACCACACAACGGCATCTGCCGTGGTTGCCCGGGAATTACATGAAAAATGTAAGACAAAGGGAGCGGGCTTCGTTGATGCACCGGTGTCCGGCGGCCAGGCGGGCGCGGTCAACGGCCAGCTCGGCATCATGTGCGGCGGCGAACAGGCCGACTACGACAAGGCGCTGCCGGTGCTCAACGTCTACGCCAAGATGTGCGCGCTGATTGGCGCCGCGGGCGCGGGCCAGCTCACCAAGATGGTCAACCAGGTCGCTATCGTCGGCATCCTGCAGGGCCTCTCGGAAGCGCTCAACTTCGGCATGAAGGCAGGGCTGGACATGGAGAAAGTAATTTCGGTGATCTCCAAGGGCGCCGCGCAGTCCTGGCAGATGGACAACCGCTGGAAGACCATGGTTGTGCACAAGTACGAGGGCTTCGGTTTCGCCGCCGACTGGATGCGCAAGGACCTCAACATCGCCCTCGCGGAAGCGAAGAAGAACGGCGCCCACATGCCCGGCACCGCGCTGATCGAGCAGTACTACGGCCGCGTCAGCGCCGCCGGCCACGGCCGCTGGGACAACACCGCGATCATGGGCCTGCTGAAGGACTAGCGCAGGCGCTGCAGCTTCCAGGTCGCAAGCGGACCGAGCAATCCCCCCAGGCCGAGCGTCATCCAAGCCACGCCCCACGCATGGGGTTGTCCCGCAAAAAGATCGAGCGCCCAACCGAACACCACCGGGCTGATCACGCCGACGCCGAAGCCGATCACCGAGCGCACCGCGTAGGCGACGCCGAGGTAGTGCGGCGGCACAGATTCGGCGAGCACCGTGGAATGGGTGGAGGAATCGGCGATGCCGGCGAAGTTGTAGAGGCAGGCGAGCGCCACCAGCAATGCGATCGGCAGCGCCATCAGCCAGCCGATCGCGAACGAAAGCAGGAGGCTGAGCGAGGACCACAGCAGGATGGTCTGGGTGCGCCCCCAGCGGTCGGCCATCGTGCCGCCTACGATGCTGCCCGCGATGTTGGCAACGTACGTGAGCGCGGTAAATAGAAGGGCATTTTCTACAGAACTTCCGTTCAAAAGCAGCGCAGCCGTCAGGAACGCGGGCAGCCAGGCCCACATGCCGAGCAGTTCCCAGTTGTGGCAGCTGTAGCCCCAGATCGAAAGCATGCCGCGCTGGTTGCGCCACACCGCCGGCAGCGCCGCGAGCAGCGATTCGCCGGCCGGGCGCGGATGAATGATGTTGGGGGTTTGCTTCATGGAATAAAAAGCAAAAAACCAGGCGAGCGCGGGCATCGCGGCCACGACTGCAAGCGCGCCGCGCCAGTCGGTGAAATTGAGGGCCAGGCCCGCGACCGCGAGACAGACCGCATAACCGGCGCTCGAACCTGCGATGAGGAAGCCCATGGCGCGGCCGCGGCGCGCCTGCCCGACGTGCTCGTTGATGAGGGCCAGCACCGGGGTATAGGTACCGCCGGCGCACAAACCGGTGAGCAGGTGCAGCCAGTACGCCGACCAGAATCCGTCGGCGAAGAAGACGAAAAGCAGCGGGCTCGCGCAGGCCACAATGCCAGTAAGCACATAGGTGCGCTTGGCGCCGAAATGGTCGGCGAGGAAACCAACAATGAAGAGCGAGGTCAGGTAACCGAGGTGAAAGGCCGACTGGATGAACCCGGCCTCCTTGCCCGACAGGCCCCATGCGGCCTGAGTCAGCGGCAGCACCGCCGAATAGGCGACGAACCAGGTGGCGCCCAGCACGCGGCTCAAGCACAGCGCCGCGAGCCACGCGGTCGAGCCCGGGAGAAACCTCACGCCGCCGCGCTCGGGCGGGCCGAAATGCGCACCGGGATGCGCCTGGAACCGAAGGGCTTGCCGAATTTCTGGTAACGCCCGGCGAGCGGCGTGCCGCAGCCCGGGCAGGCGCCCTGCTCGGTAACGCGGTAGGCGCGAAACTCGTACCAGTCGCGCACGATCAGCGGCTCCTCGCACGACGGGCAATAGGTCGTGCCGCCTTCCTCGTCGTGCACGTTGCCGGTGTAGACGTAGCGCAGCCCGGCGAGCCGCCCGATTTCGCGCGCGCGCGTCAGCGTCTCCGGTCGCGTGGCATGGATATCGCGCATCTTCCAGTCGGGATGGAAGGCGGTGAAATGCAGCGGCACGTCGGGCCCCAGGTGCTGCATGATCCACTTGCATTCGGCGCGCAGTTCGTCGTCCGAGTCGTTCTTGCCGGGGATGAGCAGCGTGGTGATTTCGGTCCACACCTGCGTTTCCTTGACCAGGTATTCGAGCGTGTCGAGGACCGAGGCGAGCTTGCCGCCGCAGATCTTGAAATAGAAGTCCTCGGTGAACCCCTTCAGGTCCACGTTCGCCGCGTCCATCTTGGCGTAGAACTCGCGCCGCGCCTCCGGTTGTATGTACCCGGCAGTCACCGCCACGGCCTGCACGTCGCGCTCGTGGCAGGCATCGGCGATGTCCATCGCGTACTCGGCAAAGATCACCGGGTCGTTGTAGGTGAAAGCCACCGACTTGCAGCCGAGCTTTACCGCCGCCGCGGCGATCGTCTCCGGCGTTGCCGCATCCATCAGCCGGTCCATCTCCTTCGACTTGGAGATGTCCCAGTTCTGGCAGAACTTGCAGGCGAGGTTGCAGCCCGCGGTGCCGAAGGAGAGCACGCTGGTGCCGGGATAGAACTGGTTGAGCGGCTTTTTCTCGATCGGGTCGATGCAGAAGCCCGACGAGCGCCCGTAGGTGGTGAGCACCATGCGCCCGCCTTCCATCTTGCGCACGAAGCACATGCCGCGCTGGCCCTCGTGCAGCTTGCAGTCGCGCGGGCAGAGGTCGCACTGGACGCGGCCGTCGGGCAGCGCATGCCACCAGCGCCCCGGAAAACCGCTCTCCGGGACTGCGCTCAAGTGAATTTCCTCACCCGGTAGCGCCAGACTTTGCAGCGCGCGAGGCGCGTCTCGGGCGGCAAGCCCGCTTTTTTCTTCAACTCTTCCAGGAACTGGCGCTTGTCGGAGAGCACCTCCCACACCTGCGGCAGGTAGGTGGCGCGCTTGCCCTCGGCCTCGAGGATCAGGCCGTCCTCGCTTGCGCTAATTTGGGAGAGCAGGTCGGCCTCGTCGGCAAACAGGATCGGCTTGGGCGCGGAGAGCAGCGACACCTCGACGCGGCACAGCGCCCATTCCTCGCGCTTTAATTTCGGGAAACGCGGATCCTGGAACGCCGCCGCGCGTGCGTTCGAGGCCACATCCTCGCCGATCGGCCGGGTGGCCGAAAGGCTGCCGATGCAGCCGCGCAGCTCCCCGTTCCTGGTCAGGGTGACGAAGCTCGCCCCCGGCTGCAGCAGCCAGGGCAGGTGGTTTCGCTTCGCCGGCACCGAACTCAGGCCCAGGCCATTCGCGATCGAGGCTTTGGCGATCTCGACCAGCGTGCGGCCGGCATCCTCTGCCGCGATGGTACGGCCGTCGTAAAGCGCGAAGGATGCGTAGCCCACGACGCGGTCCTTGCCGCCCGCGGTATCGCCTGAATTGCAGGCGGCGAGCAGCCGGATCGAGAGCTGCTTGCGCTGCGCCACCTGCAGCAGGCCGTTCAGCGCGGTCGCGCCGCAGGCCTCTTCGTAGTTGATGTCGGCCGCAAAAGCCGCGATGCGCTCGAGCGTGGCGCCGTCCAGGCGCCGCGCCTCGTCGTAGGCGTGATAGTGCGACAGGTCGGTGCTGATGACGATCAGCGTCTCCGCTCCGCCCCAGAGCCGCTCGATCACCTCCACCACCTCCTCGGTGAGCGCCGCGCCCGCGGCAAACGGGATGAGGGAGAAACTGCCGAGCATTTTTTGCAGGAAGGGCAGCTGCACTTCGAGCGAATGCTCCTGGACATGCGCCGCCGCGCTGCGCACCACCTGTTTCAGGTCCGCGAGCGCCGCGATCCCCGCCGCATCCAGCGGGATGCGGCCAAGCGGAGTTTCGAAGGCCTCGCACTCGGGCAGCGCGAGGCCCCTGCCCGCCACGTAATGCGCCGGCCCGAAGAGCACTACCCGCTTGACCGTGCCGCGCGCGGCGGCCAGCTCGTCGTAGGCATGGGCTGCGATCGCGCCGGAATAGATATAACCGGCGTGGGGCACGATCAGCACCTTCGGGAAATCGAATTTCGGCTCCAGGCTGCCGACGCCGTCGAGCAGTTCGCCGACGTCCGCCGCGAGCTGCAACGCGTTGCCCGGGTAGAACGCGCCGGCCACGGCGGCACGGCGCACGTTGGTGGATGAACTCACAGCCACTTCAGTATCCCTCGCAAGGCATGGATCACCGATTGACGGCGAACGCTGCTGCGGCCTCCCTTGAAGCGCTTCGTTTCGCTGCGCAGCCTGCGCCCTTGCGCCCAGCCGAAGCACACCATGCCGACCGGCTTGCCCGGCGAGCCGCCGCCAGGGCCGGCGACGCCCGTGACGGCAAGGGCGATGCTGCCGCGGCCGTGGCCGAGCGCTTTGCGCGAGCGTTGCAACGCGCCGCGCGCCATCTCGCGCGCGGCCTGCTCGCTCACGGCGCCGTGTCGCGCCAGGGTCGCTTTGCGCACGCCCAGCTCTTCGCGCTTGGCCGCATTCGAGTAGGTTATATAGCCGCGCTCGAACCAGTCCGAGGCACCCGCCACCGAGGTCACCGCTTGCGCCACCCAGCCTCCGGTGCAGGACTCCGCCGTGACGAGGGTCTGGCCTTTTCTTTTCAGCGCCTCACCCGCGCGGCGGGAAAGCAAAGCGAGATTCATAGAAATACCCGTTTTACGACTGCCAGAACCAGCAGCGTATACCCGGCGGCGAGGAGGTCGTCGAACATGACGCCGAAGCCGCCCTTGAAGCGCATTTCCAGCTGGCGGATCGGCGGCGGCTTCACCACGTCGAAGGCGCGAAAGAGGAAAAACGCCGCGCCCTGCCACCAGGGATCCTGCGGCACCATGGCGAGGATGAGGAGGAAGGCGACCACTTCGTCCCAGCACATGGCGCCGTGGTCGGAGACCCCGAGGTGGCGCCCGGTCAGATCGCAGGCCCAGACGCCGACGCCGAAGAGCAGCGCGAGAAATCCCAGCAGCAGCATCGGCTCATAGCCGCCGCCGATCGCCCACCACAACGGAAACGCCACCAGGGTGCCGGCGGTGCCCGGCGCCCAGGGGAATAGGCCGGCGCCAAAGCCGAGCGCGATGAAATGCGCCGGATGGCTGAATGTGAACTGCGCCGTGGGCCGCGCGAGGATCACGGCGCAAAATGATCGTAACCGCGCCCGACGTGCATCAGCTTGCCTTTGCTGTCGAGCACCTGCAGTTTTGCTTCCGCCCCCTGGATGGCGCCGACGCGCGCGAGCGGCAGTTGCAATTCGGCCGACAGCGCCGCGAGCTCGCCGCGGTGTGCCTGCGGCGCGGTAAACGCGAGCTCGTAATCATCGCCCCCGCAAAGCACCAGCTGGGCTTGAAGTTTTTCATCTTGAATTTTTTTTACTTCAATGAATCGAGGAAGTAATTCGTATTCAACGATTGCGCCGACACCGGACCTCTCCAGAATATGCCCGAGGTCCTGCGCGAAGCCGTCGGAAATGTCGATCGCGGCGCTGGCCAGCCCTCTGAGCCGCTCGCCCAGCTCGACGCGCGGCTCGGGTTCGTCCAGCCGTTTCGCACTGGCCGCATTGCCGGGCTGCTCGAGCGCTAGCGCAGCGCCACCGAGCTGCCCGGAGACCCAGATATCGTCGCCGGGCCGCGCGCCGGCGCGGAACAGCGCGAGGCTACTCGGCACTTCGCCCAGGATGGTGATGCAGATGGACAGTGGGCCGCGCGTGGTGTCGCCGCCAATCAACTCGACACCGAAACGCTCCGCCAGAGAAAAAAATCCGCCGGCAAATTCTTCCAGCCACGCCTCGTTCGCCGCCGGCAGCGCCAGCGCCAGCGTGGCCCAGCGCGGCGCCGCGCCCATCGCCGCCATGTCGGAGAGATTGACCGCCAGCGCCTTGTGGCCGAGCTTGCGCGCATCCGCCCCGGCGCGGAAATGCGTTCCCTCCAGCAGCAGGTCGGTGGACACCGCGAGTTCCATGCCCGCGCTGGGGCGCAGCAGCGCGGCGTCGTCGCCAATGCCGAGCGCAACGCGGCGCGTGCGCCGGTCGCCGGGCCGCACCTCGCGCGGCGCGCGTTCGAAGTACTTCCGGATCAGTTCAAATTCAGAAGGCAAGCTTCAAGACGGGGAAGGGGCCCTGTCTTCCTCCTACATCGCCTGCCGGAGCCGCGTGATTTCCTCGGCGCGCAGCTCGAAGGCCAGCTTCTCCAGCACGCCGTTGACGAATTTATGCCCGTCGGTGCCACCGAAACTGCGGCCCAGTTCGATCGCCTCGTTCAGCACCACCCGGAACGGCGTCTCCGCTCGCTGCGCCAGTTCATAGGCCCCGATCAGCAGGATCACGCGCTCGATCGGCGAGAGCGACGCGAGGCTGCGGTCCAGGTGCGGCTCGATCATCTTTTCCAGCGCAGCGCTTTTCTCCACTACTTGTGCGATGAGCTGTGCGGCGAATTTCTGATCGCAGCGCACCCAGCCCTCGAGCGTCTTCGCCGGCGCCAGCACGTCGCCGCCGGCGAGCTTCCAGGCGTAGAGCGCCTGCAGCGCGATTTCGCGCGCACGGCGGCGGGCCGTCATTCGACCACCCGTGCGCGCCTCCTTCAGCGCCACTTCGCCGCCAGGTCCAGCCGCAGGCGCGCCATTTCCAGCGCCACGCGCACCGCCTCGGCGCCCTTCGACTTGCGCGCGAGCGCCTGCGCCTCATCGTCGGTGGTCAGCACGCCGTTGGCCACGGGCAGGCCGCTTTCGAGCGCAACCTCCATGATGCCGCGCGCGGACTCGTTAGCGACCACTTCGAAATGGTAGGTGTCGCCGCGGATCACCGCACCCAGCGCGACCAGCGCGTCGAAGCGGCCCGACTGAGCCAGCCACTGCAGGGCGAGCGGAATCTCGAGCGCACCGGCCACCGAGACAAATTCGGCCTGCGCGCCCGCGCTCGCGAGTTCGGTCCGCGCTGACTCTAACAGCGCGTTGCAAATTTCTTCGTTGAAGCGGGAATGAACGACGCCGATCCGTGGCGGATTCATTTCCGTTCTCGTTCGGCGTATCCCGTTACCTCGAGGCCGAAGCCCGCCATGCTCGGCATCTTGCGCGGCGCGGCGAGCAGGCGCATTTTGCCGACACCCAGGTCGCGCAGGATCTGCGCGCCGATGCCGTAGTTGCGCAGATCCATGCTGCGGCCCGGCCGCGCCGGTCGGCTGCCAGCGAGCTGCGCTTGCAGCGCTTCGCCCGATTGGCTGCAATTCATGAGCACCATCACGCCGGTGCCGGCCGCGCGAATCGCCGTGAGTGCTTCGCCTACGCCCCAGGAATGCGTGCCCGAACCCGCATCGAGCAGGTCGAGCACCGACAGCGGCTCGTGCACGCGCACCAGGGTCTCGTCGCGCGCCGCTATTTTTCCCAGCACCAGCGCGAGGTGGATCGAGCCCAGCGCGGAATCCCGGTAGGACACGAGACGGAAATTTCCCCACGGCGTGTCGATCTCGCGCTCACCGGCACGCTGCACCACGGACTCGTTGCGGCTGCGGTATTCGATCAGGTCGGCGATGGTGCCGATCTTCAGCTTGTGCTCGGCGGCGAACTCCATCAGGTCGGGCAGGCGCGCCATCGTGCCGTCGGCGCGCATGATCTCGCACAGCACCGCGGCGGGCGTGAGGCCCGCCAGGCGCGCAAGGTCGCAGCAGGCTTCGGTATGCCCGGCGCGCAACAGCACGCCGACATCCTGCGCGATGAGCGGAAACACGTGGCCCGGCTGCACGATGTCGGCGGCGACGGCGCCCGGCGACGCCGCGACGCGGATCGTGAGCGCGCGGTCGTGCGCCGAAATGCCGGTGGCGATGCCCTCGGCGGCTTCGATGGAATTGGTGAAATTCGTGCCGTGGCGCGAGCGGTTTTCGCTCACCATCGGCTTCAGGCCGAGGCGCTCGGCGTGCGCGCGGGCGAGCGGCATGCAGATCAGGCCGCGGCCGTGGGTGGCGAGGAAATTGACCTTCTCCGGGGTGACGAAATCCGCGGCAAAGACGAGGTCGCCCTCGTTCTCGCGGTCCTCGTCGTCGACCAGCACGACGATGTTGCCGGCGCGCAGATCGGCGACGATCTCGGCGGTCGGGCTGATGGCGGTTTTTTCGCGGCGCACGGCCTGATTATATGCCCGCGCCGCGGCAACCTACTCCTTGGCTTCGGCCTCTACCGCTTCGATACGCTCGCCGAATTTCTCGCCGAGTTTCTCCCCGAGTTTCTCCCCGAGTTTCTCCCTTATGCGCGCGCCCTTGCCCGAGCGCTGGCGCAGGTAATAGAGCTTTGAGCGGCGTACTTCGCCCTTCCGCTTCACCTCGATGCCGGCGATCAGCGGCGAGTAGGTCTGGAAGGTGCGCTCGACGCCCTCGCCCGAAGAGATCTTGCGCACGATGAAAGCCGAGCGCAGGCCGCGGTTGCGCTTGGCGATCACCACGCCTTCGAAGGATTGCTCGCGTTTCTTGTCGCCTTCGACCACGTTGACGCGCACCGAGACGGTGTCGCCCGGCGAGAACTCCGGGACGCTCTTCTTCATGCGCTGCATTTCTTCCTGCTCGAGCTTCTGGATCAGGTTCATTTTCCGCGTTCTCCACGTTGCCGCTGGAATTCCTCCAGCAACTTGCGTTCGTCGTCGTTCAGCTGCCTCGCCGCAAGGAGATCGGGCCTCCGCAGCCAGGTCCTGCCCAGCGCCTGCTGCAACCGCCAGCGCCGGATGTTCTCGTGATGCCCGGACAAAAGAACCTCCGGCACCTTGCCGCCTTCGTACTGCTCGGGCCGCGTGTACTGCGGGCAATCGAGCAGTCCGTCCACAAAGGACTCTTCTGCCGCCGACTGCTCGCCGCCGAGCGCGCCCGGCACCTGGCGCACCACCGCGTCGATCACCGCCATCGCGGCCAGTTCGCCGCCCGAGAGCACGTAGTCGCCGATCGAGAGCTCTTCATCCACCCGCCGCCCGATCAGGCGCTCGTCCACGCCCTCGTACCGCCCGCACAAAAATGTCATTGCGGTCCTGCCCGCAAGCTCCATCACCTTTGCGTGATCGAGCTTCCTGCCCTGCGGCGAGAGGTAAATCACCTTCCCGCCGCCGGCTTCCTTTGCCGCATCGAGCGCCTTCTCCAGCGGCTCGGCCAGCATCACCATTCCGGGCCCGCCGCCGTACGGCCGGTCATCGACCGTCCGGTAGTTGTCCCTGGTGAAGTCGCGCGGGTTCCACAACCCGAGCGACCAGAGCCCCGTTTCCAGCGCCCGCCCGCTGATGCCGCTCGCCGTCACCGCCGCGAACATCTCCGGGAACAGCGTCACCACCTGGAAGCGGATCACGGGTTTCCCCTCACCAATCCGCCCCCCAGTCGACCTCGATCCGCTTCTTCTGCAG
>CAZTSJ010000197.1:0-8430 GCA_964616875.1 uncultured Bordetella sp.
GTGTCAGCCGCGTATTTATCCGATCAGGCGCGCCGCCTGGCGGTACCAGTCGACGAGGTAGGGCGGAATGTAAAGTCCGAGCATCAGCACGATCGCCAGATGAACAAAGACGGGAATCAGCGCCGGCGGGCGCTGCAGACGGCGGGCCGCATCCCCCATGACGGTCTCGCCGAACACCATCGGCTGCACTTTGCCGAATATCGCGGCGAAGGCGACGCCCAGCGCCACCAGCAGGAACGGCGTGGCCCAGGAATGCTCGTGCATCGCCGTCGTCAGAATCATGAACTCGCTCGTGAACACCCCGAAAGGCGGCATGCCGAGGATAGCGAACGTGCCGATTGTGAGTCCCCAGCCGATCGTCGGGTTGCTCTGGATCAGGCCGCGGATGTCCGCCATGTTCTGCGTGCCGGTCTTCTGCGAGGCGTGCCCTACGGTGAAGAAGATCGCGCTCTTGGTGAGCGAATGCACCGTCATGTGCAGCAGGCCGGCGAATGCGGCGACCGGGCCGCCCATGCCGAAAGCGAAGGTCATGAGGCCCATATGCGCGACCGAGGAGTAGGCGAACATGCGCTTGATATCCTTCTGGCGCGACAGGAAGAACGCCGCCACGACGACCGAGAGCAGTCCGAACCCCATCATCAGGTCGCCGGAGAAGTTGCGCCCGAGCGCGCCGTCCACCAGCACCTTGCTGCGCACCACGGCGTACAACCCGACGTTGAGCAGCAGCCCCGAGAGCACCGCGGAGATCGGGGTCGGGCCTTCGGCGTGGGCGTCGGGCAGCCAGTTGTGCAGCGGCACCAGCCCCACTTTGGTGCCGAAACCGACCAGCAGGAACACAAACGCGAGCGACAGCACCGTGGGCTCGAGCTGGTGGCGAACTTCGTAGAGGTGCGTCCACAAGAGCGCGGTGCCCCCCGGTCCCAGCACTTTCTCGGCCGCGAAGTAGAGCAGGATGACGCCGAAGAGGGCCTGCGCGATACCGACCGAGCAGAGGATGAAATATTTCCAGGCCGCCTCCAGGCTCGCCGGCGTGCGATACAGGCTCACCAGCAGCACGGTCGAGAGCGTCGCGCCCTCCAGCGCCACCCACAGAGTGCCGACATTGTTCGACAGCAGGCACAGCACCATGGTGAAGGAGAACACCTGGTACATGCTGTGGTAGAGGCGCAGCCGCGCCGCGTTCACGCGTCCGTGGTGTTCCTCGATGCGCATGTACGGGCGGGAGAAGAGCGCGGTGGTGAAGGCGACGAACGCGGTCAGGGCGACCAGGAAGACGTTGAACGGATCGACGAAGAATTGCTCGTCCAGCGCCGTCATCGGGCCGTCGGTGATGACTTTGGCGGTGAGCAAGGCAGCGGCGCAGAGCGTCACGAAGCTCATCGCCGCGTTCATCTCGGGCGCCCAGCGCTGGTGGCCGACCAGCGCGAGCAGCAGGCCGCCGAAGAGTGGAACGCCGAGGACCAACGCGATTTCCAAGTCAGTCCTCCTTGAGCTTTTCCATGTGCCGGATCTCGAGGCTGTCGAACTGCTCCCGGATATGGAAAAAGAAGATGCCGAAGATGAAGGTGCCCACCAGCACGTCGAGCGCCACCCCCAGTTCGACCACCAGCGGCATGCCGTAAGTGGCGCTGGTGGCAGCGAAGAACAGGCCGTTTTCCATCGCCAAGAAGCCGATCACCTGAGGTACCGCTTTTCTCCTCACGATCATCATGAGGAACGAAAGCAGCACGCTCGCCAGGGCAATGCCGAGCGTCGAGCGCGTCAGCGTGTTCGCCATCTGCGAGATCGGCGTCGCGAGCGCGAAGGCGAAGATCGCCAGGCCGATGCCGATCAGCATCGTGGTCGGGATATTGATCAGCGTCTCGACGTCCCAGCGCACGTTCAGCCGGTCGATCAGACGGTGCAGCACCCAGGGAATCAGCATCACCTTGAGCAGCACGGTGAGGGCGGCCGAAAAATAGAGATGCGTCTGGCCGGTGGTGTGCGCCACGATGAAGGTGGAGGCGGCCAGCGCGGCGCCCTGCCAGGCAAACAGGTGGATCAGCGTGAGTATCCTCCGCTGCGAGAGCATGGCGAATGCGATCAGCAGCAGGAACGCGGCGAGCAGGTTGACGAACTGGCTGGCGAGCGACATGGCTGGATCAGGCGCTCATCAGGAAATGAATCAGCATGCCCAGGACCGCCAGCAGGAACGCGGTGGACA
Source organism: uncultured Bordetella sp. (assembly GCA_964616875.1). Taxonomy (GTDB): domain Bacteria; phylum Pseudomonadota; class Gammaproteobacteria; order Burkholderiales; family SG8-39; genus RBG-16-66-20. Next base: position 2,204 of record CAZTSJ010000197.1, read on the forward strand.
GGTACTCGGTAACCATGAAAATGCGCATCTTGGCGAGCAGGGTTTCGATCAACGCTAGGCCCGCGCCCGCAAGGGCGAGCTTCGCCGCGAGCGCCGCGATCGCGACCGGCAGCGCGTCCCAGTCGCCGGCGCCGGCGATGCCCCAGGGCACGAACAGCGCGAAGCCGATGGTCATGTAGGCAAACAACTTGATCGCCACCGCCCATTCGATCAGCGCCAGGTGGCGCGCGGAATACTCGAGGATCATGGCCTCGTGCACCATCGTCAATTCGAGGTGCGTGGTCGGGTTGTCGATCGGGATGCGGGCGTTCTCGGCGAGCAGCACCATGAGGAAGGCGACCCCCGCAAAGGCCAGGCTCGGGTGGATCGCAAATTCGCGGTGGGCCAGCGTATCGACGATGGTCGTGAGCTGCGTCGAGCCGCTGATGAAGGCGGCGGTGAATAGCGTCATCAGCATCGCCGGCTCGGCGAGGAAGCCGATAAGCATCTCGCGCCGGGCGCCCAGGCCACCGAACGAGGTGCCGATGTCCATTGCAGCAAGCGCGGAGAACACCCTGGCGAGCGCGAATACCCCCACCAGGGCGACGATGTCGGCGGCCGGCGCAAAGGGCAGGTTGGTCGCGAGCACCGGCACGATGCCGGCCGCCAGCCACATGCAGCCGAACAGGATATAAGGCGTGATGCGGAACAGGGGCGACGCATCGCGCGCGATAACCGCGTCCTTGTGGAACAGTTTCGCGAGCGTGTAATAGGGGAGCCAGATGCTGGGCGCCGAGCGGTTCTGCAGCCATGCACGGCACTGATTGACCCAGCCCACAAGTAGCGGCGCCGCGAGCACGACGAAAACCGACTGCAGGAGCTGGAACGCGGTTCCCGGGAGAGTGCTCATCGCACGAACACCAGCAACGAAATCAGCGTAACGAAGCTGTAGAGCAGGTAGATGCTGATCTTGCCCCGCTGCAGCAGTCCGATTTTCGAGGACAAGTAAGCCACGAGCCGCGCCACCGGCAGATACAGCAGGTACCAATGCCGGTCCTCGATCTTCAAGGAGAAGCGCGGCGCCGCATCGTCCGGCGTGGGCATGTGCCGCTCGATCAGGAAGACGGGGCCGAAGACGTGCCGGATCGGCTGGCCGAAAGCGTCGGCGGTGTCCTGCATGCGCGAGGTCTGTTCGGGAAAACCGCAGTCCCAGGGATCGGCGAAACGCACGCGGCCGTGGTAGAAGTGGCGCACGAGCAGGAACGTGAGCAGCGTCACCGCGACGATCACGAGCATGAAGATGAGCGGGCTGTAGCTCGCCTGCGCGCTTGCCGTGGGCACCAGCCACAGCCAGTTCGATTCCAGCGCCTCGTCGGACAATCCCTGCCCGGTCAGCGAAACGCCGACCCGGTTCAGCATCAGGAGAAACGAGGTCGGAAACAGGCCCAGCACGAAACAACCTGCGGCGAGCCAGGCCATGCCGAAGCGCTCCATGTTGCCGGCGTCGTGCGCCTTTACCACATGCGCGGACGCGCGCGGCTGGCCGAGGAAGGCGATCCCATAGACTTTGACGAAGCACATGGCAGTGAGCGCGCCGGCGAGCGCCAGTGTCGCCGCGAACAGCGGTACGAGACTCCGTACCACGCCGTTTTGCAGCACCGGCGCCTGCAGCGCGGTCTGGAACGTGAGCCACTCGGAGACGAAGCCGTTTAACGGCGGCAGCGCCGAAATAGCGAGCGCGCCGATGAGGAAATAGAACGCGGTCTTCGGCATGGTGCGGATCAGGCCGCCCATGTCGTTCAGGTTGCGCAGCTTCGTCGAGCGCAGGATCGAGCCCGCGCCGAGGAACAGCAGTCCCTTGAACACCGCGTGGTTGAGCGTGTGATAGAGCGCCGCGATGAGGCCGAGGACCCCGGCAGCAGGGTGACCGAAGCCGATGAATACCATCGACATTCCCAGCCCGAGCAGGATGATGCCGATGTTCTCGACCGAGTGATACGCCAGCAGGCGCTTGAGGTCGTGCTGCATCAACGCGTAGAGCACGCCGAACAACGTCGTCGCCGCGCCGACCACCAGCACGAGCATGCCCCATTCCCAGCGCACGCTGCCGATCAGGTCGTAGATCACCCGCACCATGCCGTAGATCGCGGTCTTGATCATGACGCCGCTCATCAGCGCCGAGACCGGGGAGGGCGCCGCCGGATGCGCCTCGGGCAGCCAGACGTGCAGCGGCAGCATCCCCGCCTTGGCGCCGAAGCCGAAGAACGCCAGCAGGAAGGCCGCCGTCGCCCATTTCGGCTCGAGCTCGGCCGCGCGCAAGGCATCGAAGCTGTAGTCCCCCTGGCCGCCATGCATGACGCCGAAGCACAGCAGGATCGCGAGCGCGCCGAGATGCGCACTCAGAAGGTAAAGGAACCCGGCACTGCGGATCGCGGGCTGTTGGTGGTCGGTGGTGACCAGGAAGTACGACGAAAGCGCCATGGTTTCCCACGCCACCATGAAAAGGTAGGCGTCGTCGGCGAGGATCACAAACGCCATGCTGGCGAGGAACACGTGGTATTGCAGCCCGATGAGTACCAGCCGCCCGGGAGTCTCGTCGCGGAAAAATCCGCCCGCGTAAACCGAGATCCCGGCCGCGACGGAACCCAGCAGCATGAGGAAGAACCCCGCCAAGGGGTCGACCCGCAGGTGGAATGGCAGGTCGGGCATCCCGAGCGGCAGCGTCATTTGCGCCGCCGGCTCCCACACCGCCTCGAGGCCGAACCCGGCGAGCGCGAGGCCCACAAGGGCACCCAGCGGAAACGCCAGGTGCCTCGCGAAGAACGCGTTACCCGAGGGAATCAGCGCCAGCGCCGCAATCGCCAGCCAGCAGATACCGACGGCGAGCGAGCCGAGGAGCGGCGAGACGGCGTCGATCACGCTACTTCACCTTCATCCCCGGCTGTGCGCCCGCGTCGGGCGAGATAAGAAAGATCCCCGGCTCCTCGCCCGAAGCGGCGAGCACCATGCCCTCGGAAACACCGAACTTCATCTTGCGGGGCGTCAGATTCGCCACCACCACCGCGAGTTGTCCTTCGAGCTTCTCCGGCGCGTAGGCGGATTTGATCCCGGCGAACACGGTGCGCATTTGCAGGACGCCTGCGGCGTTGGCCCCCAAGTCGAGCGTCAGCCTGAGCAGCTTGTCCGCGCCCTCGACCTGTTCGGCCTTGACGATCTTCGCCACGCGCAGATCGAGCTTGTTGAAATCGTCGATCGATATCGTTGCGTCGCTCACGGCGGCATCCTTCTTCGTTTCCGCAGCAGGTTGAATGTCGAACAGCGCGTCGAGCTGTTTGTCGTCGACGCGCTGCATGAGGTGCTTGTATTCGCCGATGGCATGGCCGGCCGGCAGCAATTCCTTTGCATGGGACCATTTCAATGCAGGCACGTTGAGGAAGCCTTCGACCTGCTTTGCCAGCGCGGGCATGACCGGTTTCAGATAGATCGTCAGGATGCGGAAAATCTGGACCGAATCCGAGCAGGCGCTCTGCAGCGCCGCGTCGCCCCCAGGTTTTTTCGCCAGCTCCCAGGGCTTCACCTGGTCCACAAACGCGTTCGCCTGGTCGGCCCAGTGCATCACCGCGCGCAGAGCCTTGCCGAATTCACGTCCGTCGTACAGCTCGGCGATGCCGGCTGCATCGTCCTGCATGCCGCGCACCAGCGCGTTCGAACTTTCGACGCCAACCAGTTTTCCGCCGAATCGCTTCGACAGGAAACCCGCTGCCCGGCTGGCGATGTTGATGTATTTGCCGATGAGGTCGCTGTTGACGCGGGCAAGAAAATCGTCGGGATTGAAGTCGATGTCCTCGACGGCTCCATTCAGCTTTGCGGCGATGTAGTAGCGCAGCCATTCCGGATTCATGCCGAGGCTCAGGTAGCGCAATGGGTCGATGCCGGTGCCGCGCGACTTGGACATTTTCTCGCCCGAGACGGCGATGAAGCCGTGCACGTAGACGCGGTCCGGCGCCTTGTAGGGCTGGCCGGCGAACTTCAGCATCGCCGGCCAGAACAAGGTGTGGAAGTAGATGATGTCCTTGCCGATGAAGTGAATCTGCTCGCATTCATTCAGCGTTTTCTCGAAATCCAGGCCCTTTTTCGCGCAGTAGTGCTTCAGGCTGGCGAGGTAGCCGATCGGCGCGTCGAGCCAGACGTAGAGGTACTTCTCTGCCGCGATGTCGGGCACGCGGATGCCGAAGTAGGGCGCGTCGCGCGAGATGTCCCAGTCGCCGAGTGTGTTGTCACCCTCGCCCTCCAGCCATTCCTTGGCCTTGTTTGCGACTTGTGATTGCAGCCTGTCTTTCTGGTTGATCCACTCCTTCAAAAAATCCCTGCACTTGGGATCCGAGAGTTTGAAAAAGAAATGTTCCGAGGTCTTGAGCACCGGCTTGGCGCCGGAGAGCGTGGAATAGGGACGCTTCAGGTCGGTCGCGGCATAAACCGAACTGCAGTTCTCGCAGGCATCGCCGTACTGGTCCTTGGCGCCGCAGCTCGGGCATTCGCCCTTGATATAGCGGTCGGCGAGGTACATGCCCTTGACCGGGTCGAAGAACTGCTCGACCGGCTTGCTGTAGACGAGACCCGCCTGCTTCAGCCGGCGGAAAATGTCCTGCGACAACGCCGTGTTCTCCGGCGAGTGGGTCGAGTGCCAGTTGTCGTACTCGAGGTGAAAGCCCTCCAGATAGCGCTTGCGGCCGCTCTGAATCGCGGCGATGAACGCTTCGGCCGAGACACCGGCCTTCTCCGCCGCGAGCATAATCGGCGCGCCGTGCGCGTCGTCCGCGCCGACGAAATGCACTTCGTGACCTTGCATGCGCTGGAAGCGCACCCAGATATCGGCCTGGATGTACTCCATGATGTGGCCGATATGGAACGCCCCGTTCGCGTAGGGCAGAGCCGTGGTGACGAAGAGCTTGCGTTGCATGTGTTACTCGGAACCTGCGCAGGAAAAGCGGCGATTTTAGCTTACACTCCACGCATGCCACTCAGTGAAGCGGACGTCAACGCCGTCCTCGCCAAGCTCGTCGATCCGAATACCGGCAAGGACTTCGTCGCCACGCGCTCGGTGAAGGGCGTGAAGCTCGCCGGCAGCACGGTGTCGCTCGAAATCGAGCTCGGTTATCCGGGCAAGAGCCAGCACGAGCCGATCCGCCGCCAGGTGCTCGAAGCGCTGAAGGCCGCGGGCGCGCCCGGCGCGAGCGTCACGGTGCGCTCGAAGGTCGTCTCGCACGCGGTGCAGCGCGGCGTGAAGCTGGTCCCCGGCATCAAAAACATCATCGCGATCGCCTCGGGCAAGGGCGGCGTGGGCAAATCCACCACCGCGGTGAACCTCGCGCTCGCCTTGCTCGCCGAGGGAGCCACGGTGGGTATTCTGGACGCCGACATTTACGGACCTTCGCAGCCGATGATGCTGGGTATCGCGGGCCGGCCCGAGTCGAAGGACGGCAAGAGCCTGGAGCCGATGCAGGGCCACGGCCTGCAGGCGAGCTCGATCGGATTTCTCATCGACATCGATACGCCGATGGTCTGGCGCGGCCCGATGGTGACGCAGGCCCTCGAGCAGCTGCTCAAGGACACGCGCTGGCGCGAACTCGATTACCTGGTGGTGGACCTGCCGCCAGGCACCGGTGACATCCAGTTGACGCTAGCGCAGAAAGTTCCGGTGACCGGGGTGGTGATCGTCACCACGCCGCAGGACATCGCCCTCATCGACGCCCGCAAGGGCCTCAAAATGTTCGAAAAAGTCGGCATTCCGATCCTTGGCATCGTCGAGAACATGTCGATCCATGTCTGCGCCCAATGCGGCCACGAGAGCCACATCTTCGGCGAGGGCGGCGCGGCACGCATGTGCAAGGATTACGGCACCGAACTCCTCGGCCAGCTGCCGCTCGATGGCTCGATCTGCGAGCAGGCAGATTCGGGCAAGCCGACGCTGGTTTCCGACCCGGATGGCAAGATTTCGTCGATCTACAAGCAGATCGCGCGCCGCTGCGCGGTGCGCATCGCCGAATCGCAGAAGGACATGACCTCGAAGTTCCCGAACATCGTGGTGCAGAACACGTGACCATCAAATCCGACAAGTGGATTCGCCGCATGGCGGCCGGGCAGCGCATGATCGAACCGTTCGAGCCCAACCAGGTGAAAGAGGCGAACGGCAAGCGCATCGTTTCCTACGGCACCTCGAGCTACGGCTACGACATCCGCTGCTCGGA
>CAZTSJ010000198.1:0-15781 GCA_964616875.1 uncultured Bordetella sp.
CTCCCTCACGGTGTCCGCCGCCTTCGTCCTGCTGATGGCCGGCCTGATCCTCTACCAGACCAGCCAGATCATCCATGGCGGCGAAACCAACTACGTGATGGCGACGGTGACGCTGTTCGTGTCCATCTTCAACCTGTTCACCAGCCTTTTGCACTTGCTCGGCATCGGCAACAGCAACGACTGAGCTGAACTTCAATAGAGCTCGCCATGGAAATCCTGTCTCTCGAGTTTCTCACCGCACTGCTGGCGATCATCGTCATCGACCTGGTGCTGGCGGGCGACAACGCGATCGTGATCGCGCTCGCCGCGCGCAGCCTGCCGCGGCACTTGCAGAAGCAGGCGATCGTCTGGGGCGCGGTCGGGGCGATCGCGGTGCGCAGCGCAATGACGCTCGTCGTCGTCTGGCTGCTCAAGATCCCGGGGCTGCTGCTGGTTGGCGGCGCGCTGCTGATATGGATCGCTTACCGTTTGCTCCTGCCGGAGAACGGCGAAGGCGAGGCCGACAAGGTCAGGCCGGCGGTCAGTTTCCGGGCTGCGATTCAGACCATCGTGGTCGCGGACATGGTGATGGGATTGGACAACGTCCTCGCGGTCGCCGGCGCGGCGCAGGGAAGCTACCTGCTCGTGGTGCTGGGCCTCTTGATCAGCGTGCCGATCGTGATCTGGGGCAGCACGATCATGCTGCGGTGGGTCGAGCAGTATCCGGGAATCGTCTATTTCGGCGCTGGCGTGCTCGCCTTGACCGCGGCCAAGATGATTACCAGTGAGCCTTATCTGAAGGACACGTTCGCCGCCAACGGCGCGGCAGCGACACTTCTTTACTTTGCGGCGATCGGCGGCGTTCTGTGGGCGGGATTCGTGAAAAACCATCGCAAGCTCGAGTCGCGCATTTCGGCACGCCTCGCCGTGCTAGCCCGCCAGATCGAGGCGGAACGCAATCCGCAAGAACTACCCGTTGTCCCAACGCAAGGAGAGAACGCCATGCTGAGAGTGCTCATTCCCGTCGATGGTTCGCACAATTCCGAGTTTGCGCTGCGGCATATCGTCAACGAATTCATGAAAAACTCCGCGATGGAGATCCATCTGCTCAACGTCCAGCCGCCGTTTTCGCGGCATATCTCGCAGTTCATCGGCAGGAAAACGCGGGATTCGTTTCACCATGACGAGGCGGAAAAGGCGCTACAGCCTGCCAGACAACTGGTCGAGAAATTCGGCGTGCCCTACTCAGCGCACATCAAGGTCGGCAACAGGGCCGATGTCATCGTCGATGAAGCGCGGCGCCTGCACTGCCAGCGCATTGTGATGAGTACCGCACGGAAGAACTCCCTCACGCGAATGATCGAGGACTCGACCACCAACAAGGTGCTCGAGAAGACATCGGTCCCGGTCGAAGTGATCGCCGGCGACTCGATCTCGAGACTCGAACGCTACGGCCTTCCCACCGGCTTGGGCGCCGCGCTCGCCATGCTGGTGGCCGCAGCGGTGGACTGATCAATGGGCCACGAGGCCGACTTAACGGTGTCGCTACTCCCTGGCGAACACCGGCACGGCTGATCCCCTGGCCGTGCTTTCGGGGCGCCCAGTGCGCCCCTTTTTTTGCCGTCAACCTACAGGAGCATCACGAGAATGCGGCGCTTAGGGCATCTTTTCGAAAACAATCGCTGCTGGGCGGAACGCATGACGCGGAACCAGCCGGACTTTTTCGACCGGCTCGTCGGCCAGCAGGCGCCGCGCTATCTGTGGATCGGCTGCTCCGACAGCCGCGTTCCCGCCAACGAAATCGTCGGGCTGCTGCCGGGCGAGCTGTTTGTCCATCGCAATGTCGCGAACCTGGTGGTCCACACCGATCTAAATTGCCTGTCCGTACTCCAGTATGCGGTCGATGTCCTGCGCGTCGATCACGTCATCGTCTGCGGCCATTACGGTTGCGGCGGCATCGCCGCCGCGCGGCGCGGCATACCCCTCGGCCTCATCGACAACTGGCTGCGCCACATCCAGGATACCCATGAACACCACAGGTCGGAGCTCGACGCCCTCGGCGACGAGACGGCGGCTCTGGATCGCCTTTGCGAATTGAACGTGCTGGATCAGGCTCGCAACGTCCGGCGGACCACCGTCATTCAGGACGCGTTGAAGCGCGGTCATGAAGTCGCCATCCACGCCTGGATTTACCGGCTGGGCGACGGATTGCTACAGGATCTCAACTTCCGCTCAGATCACCGCGACCCTTTGGCGTGCGGCGCGTAGTCGCGCTTCTTCAGCGCCGGCGCCACCGGCGCACCACCCAGGGCACGATCACCAGCGCCGCGGTAATCGCGAGGAACGTCGCGGAGATCGGCTGCGTGAGGAACACCGTCGCGTCGCCCTGGCTGATGGAGAGCGCCCGGCGGAACTGCGTTTCCGCGAGCGGCCCGAGGATCAGGCCGATCACCGCCGGGCCGACCGGAATGTCCCAGCGTCGCATGGCAAAGCCGAGCAGGCCGAACACATACAAAGTGAGCAGGTCCACCCAGGACTGGTGCAGGCTGTAGGCGCCGAGCGTGGCGAAGACGAGGATGCCTGCGTAGAGGATGTCCTTCGGGATCGACAGCACCTTCACCCAGATGCCGATCAGCGGCAGGTTGAGGATCAGCAGGATCACGTTGCCGACGTAGAGGCTGGCAATCAGGCCCCAGACCAGTTCGGCCTGGGCCTGGAAAAGCTGCGGCCCGGGCTGCAGGCCGTAATTCTGGAACGCGCCCAGCAGGATCGCCGCGGTCGCCGAGGTAGGGATGCCCAGCGTGAGCAACGGCACCAGCACGCCGGTGGCGGAGGCATTGTTGGCCGCTTCGGGCCCTGCGACGCCCTCGATCGCGCCATGGCCGAATTCCTCCGGGTGCTTCGAGAGCTTCTTTTCCACTGTGTAGGACAGGAAGGTGGGAATCTCCGCGCCGCCCGCGGGAATCGTGCCGAAGGGAAAACCGATCGCGGTGGCGCGCAGCCACGCCGGCCAGGACCGCTTCCAGTCCTCCTTCGACATCATGATCGAGCCCTTCACCTTTTCGATGGTCTCGGTCAGGCGGCTCTGGTAGGCCGCCACGTAAAGCGCTTCACCGACGGCGAAGAGGCCTACTGCGAGCACCACCACGTCCACCCCATCGAGCAGTTCAGCGACGCCGAACGCGAAGCGCGGCTGGCCGGTCTGGCTGTCGATGCCGATCAACCCGAAAAACAGACCGAGGAACAGGCTCGTCAGCCCGCGCACGGTGGAGGCGCCGAGCACCGCGGACACCGTGATGAAGGCGAACACCATCAATGAGAAGTACTCCGCGGGGCCGAACTTGAGCGCAAGATCCACCACCACCGGGGCAAGCAGCGTCAGCAGCACGGTGGCGATCGTCCCGGCGACGAATGCGCCGATCGCCGCGGTCGCCAGCGCCGGCCCGGCGCGGCCGTTCTTGGCCATCTTGTTGCCTTCGAGCGCGGTGGCGATCGAAGCCGATTCGCCCGGCGTATTGAGCAGGATGGTGGTGGTCGAGCCGCCGAACATGGCGCCGTAATAGATGCCGGCGAACATGATCAACGCACCAGTCGGATCGAGCTTCGCGGTCAGCGGCAGCAGCATCGCCACGGTGAGCGCCGGACCCACGCCCGGCAGCACCCCGATGAAGGTACCCAGCGTCACGCCGATGAAACCCCAGAGCAGGTTGATCGGCTTCAGCGCGACGCCGAAGCCTGCCATCAGTGCATCAAAAGCCTCCACGCTAGATTCCCGCCGTGCCGAGAATCGGCGCGAGCCAGCCCGCGGGCAGGTTGACGTTCAGCAGCTTGACGAAAAACACGAACACGCCTAACGAAAGGACGAGGCCGAACGCGAGGTCGCGCGCGACGCGCAAGCTGCCAAAGGCGCGCGCGATGCAGGCAAACAGGACGATCCCGGCGATGACGAACCCGGCCCAGCCGATCAACGCCATGTGCGCAAACAGTCCGGCCGTAATCCAGCCGAAAGCGGCGGCGTTGAAATCGTGCTCGCCGCGCTCGCGCGCAGCGTCAGGCATGGCATCGCGCCAGCCGCCCGAGAACGCCTCGTACGACAGCCACAGCCCGAGCACGACGATGCCGGCGCCGACCACGCCAGGAATGAAGTTCGGCCCGATGCCCGAATAACCGCCCTCGGAGGGCAGGGTCGCGGTGACCCCCGCCACGCCAAGCCCGAGCGCCAGTACGCCCAGCGAGAGCGCTACCTCGGCCGCGCTACAGCGCATGCGCGGCTTATTTTTTCAGGCCAAGCGATTCGATGATGGCGCCAACGCGCTTGATGTCTTCGTCGATGAACTTCGCGTAGTCGTCGCCGCCCAGGAACACCGGCGTCCAGCCGAGCTTCTCCAGCGTCGCCTTCCAGGCCGGGGTCTCGGTGGCGTCCTTGACCAGCTTCACCAGCGCGTCGCGCTGCTGCGGCGTGATACCGGGGCCGCCGAAGATACCGCGCCAGTTGCCCAGTTCGACGTCGATGCCCTGTTCCTTGAGCGAGGGGATGCCGTCGAGCTTGGAAGGGCTGGACTGGGCCAGCGCCCGCATTTTGCCAGCCTTAACCTGCTCGGCGAACTCGCCGACCCCCGAAACTCCGACAGTGACATGGCCGCCGAGAATCGCCGCGATCGCCTCGCCGCCGCCCTTGTACGGCACGTAGTTGACCTTGGCCGCGTCCACCCCCACGGCCCTGGCGATCAGGCCCGCGAGAATGTGGTCGGTACCACCGGCGGAGCCGCCGCCCCAGGACACCTTGCCGGGATTTTCCTTGAGCATTTTCACCAGCTCCGCCATCGACTTGAGCGGCGAGGCGGCCGGCACCACGACCACTTCCCATTCGCTGGTGAGGCGCGCGATCGGCGTCACCTGCGAGAGGTTAACCGCGGATTTGCCGAGGATGATGCCGCCCACCATCACCATGCCGCCCATCATCACCGCGTTCGGATCGCCCTTGGCGGAGTTGACGAACTGCGCGAGGCCGATGATCCCGGCCGCGCCGCCCTTGTTGTCGAACTGCACCGAGGAGACGAGCTTCGCGCTCTGCATCGCCGCGGCGAGACTGCGCCCGGTCTGGTCCCAGCCACCACCGGGGTTGGCCGGAATCATCATCTTCAGGCTTGGCTGCGCAAGGGCAGGCAGGGCAAGCAGGGAAAACACGGACAGGACCAATGCGGCAGCAAGCTTTCTCATGGAACCTCCTCAGGATTACACATTCTAAACCGAGCCCGGTTTTGGGCGATAATGCGCCCCCGCAAGGCCATCCAATCCATGATCAAGATCGAAAACCTGGTGAAGGCGTTCGGCACCAAGCGTGCCGTGGACGGCATTTCGTTCAACGTCGAGCGCGGCGAAGTGGTGGGCTTCCTCGGGCCGAACGGCTCGGGCAAATCCACCACCATGCGCATGATCACCGGCTACTACGCGCCCACCAGCGGCAGGGTGAGCGTCGGCGGCTACGATGTCGTCGAATCGCCGCTCGCGACCAAGCGGCTGATCGGCTACCTGCCCGAGAACGCCGCCGCCTACAGCGAGATGACGGTGCGCGGCTTTCTCGAGTTCGCCGCCGAGCTGCGCGGCCTCTCGGGCGGCGCGAAGCGCAATGCAGTGGCGCGCGCGGTCGATCGCTGCTTCCTCGGCTCGGTGCTGCACCAGTCCATCGACACGCTGTCGAAGGGCTACCGGCACCGTACCTGCCTCGCGCAGGCGCTGCTCCACGAGCCCGAGGTGCTGATCCTGGACGAGCCGACAGATGGCCTGGACCCGAACCAGAAACACGAAGTGCGCAACCTGATCAAGGAACTCGGCCGCAGCAAGGCGGTGGTGTTCTCGACCCACATCCTGGAGGAGGTCGACGCCTCCTGCACGCGCGCGATCATCATCGACCGCGGCAAAATCGTCGCCCAGGGCACGCCCGACGAACTGGGCCGGCCGCTGGACGAAGTGTTCCGGCGCCTCACGATCCCCGACACGGCAACGAAATGAGAAACATCTGGACGATCGCCAAGCGCGAACTCGGCAGCACCTTCACCTCCCCGGTGGCGTACGTGTTCCTCGTCATCTTTCTGCTGCTCACTGGCTTTTTCACCTTCACCGCGGGCCAGTTCTTCGAACGCGGGGAGGCGAGCCTGTCGGCCTTCTTCGGCTGGCATCCCTGGCTCTACCTGGTGCTCGTGCCCGCCGTCGGCATGCGCCTGTGGGCCGAGGAACGGCGCTCCGGCACCATCGAACTCCTGCTCACCATGCCGATCACGCCCTGGGAAGCGATCGCGGGCAAGTTCCTCGCTTCCTGGATTTTCCTCGGCATCGCGCTCGCGCTCACCTTCCCGGTGGTGATCACGGCGAATGTGCTCGGCAGCCCTGACAACGGCATGGTGTTCGCCGGTTACCTGGGCAGCCTGCTCCTGGCTGGCGCCTACCTCGCGGTCACCTGCCTGACCTCGGCGATGACGCGCAACCAGGTGGTGGCGCTCATCCTGTCGGTGGTGGCCTGCCTGTTCCTGATCCTGGCCGGGTTCAACCCGGTAACCGACCTGATGGTGCGCTGGGCGAGCCCCGCGTTCATCGACACGGTGGCGGCCTTCTCCGTGGTCACGCATTTCGACGGCTTCCAGAAGGGCGTCATCGACAGCCGCGACCTGGCCTACTTCCTGTCGGTGATCGGCTTCGCCCTCTTCGCCACCAGCATCGTGCTGCGCAACCGATGAAAACGTTCATGCAGAAGAACGAGTCGCTGATTTACTCGAGCGTGGGTCTCGTCGCCCTGTTCCTGATCCTGGTGGCGGTCAACTACCTGGTTTCGTTCCAGCCGGCGAAGCTCGACCTGACCGAGGGAAAGGTCCAGACCCTGTCCGAGGGCACGAAGCAGCTCCTGCGCGGATTGCAGGCGCCGGTGAAGCTGAAGCTCTACATCTCGCGCGGCGAGCAGGCGATGCCGGTGCCGCTGCGCAGCTTCGCGCAGCGCGTCGAGGACCTCACGCGCGAATTCAAGTCGGTGGCCGGCAGCAATCTCGTGATCGAGCTCTACAACCCGAAGCCCGACAGCGAGGAGGAAGATGCGGCGCAGCTCGACGGCGTCGAGCCGCAGCAACTCACTACCGGCGAGCAGTTCTACCTCGGGCTGACCGTCAGCCAGCTGGATCGCAAGCAGGCGATTGCGGCGGTGTCGGCGCAGCGCGAGCGCCTGCTCGAATATGACCTTGCGCGCGCCATCGCGCGCGTCGCCACGGCCGAGCGGCCGGTGCTCGGCCTGATGAGCGCGCTGCCGGTCCTGGGCGAGCGCTTCAACCCGATGACGCGGCAGAGTTCCGAGCCCTGGGTGCTCGCCAACGAATTGAAGCGCGACTTCAACGTCAGGCAGCTGCCGCTCTACGCCGACAGCATCGACCCGGAGATCAAGCTGCTGCTGCTGATCCATCCGCGTGACCTGCCCGATGCCACCGAATACGCGCTCGACCAGTTCGTCCTGCGCGGCGGCAAGCTGATCGCGTTCGTCGATCCCTACGCCTACTTCGACCAGCAACCGAGTCCCATGCCCGGCATCGGCGGCGGCGGCACCAGTTCGAGCCTGCCGAAGCTGTTCAAGGCCTGGGGCGTGGAGATGAACCCGGGAAAGGTGATTGCGGACGCGACGTTTTATTCCGGCACCGGACAGCGACAGACGCCGACCGTGCTGACGCTTAACCGCACCGCATTCAACCGCGACGACGTGGTCACCAGCCAGATCGAGACCCTGCTCTATGCGTTCGGCGGCGCCTTCGATGTCAAGCCCGTCGAGGGATTGAAGGTCACCGAGCTCGTCAAGAGTTCGCCCAACTCGATGCTGGTGGACAACGTCGTTTCCACGCTCTCGGGCGAGGCGGCGATGAAGGGCTTCCTGCCCGAGAACAAGGAACGGCCGCTCGCGCTGCGGCTGAGCGGGAAGTTCAGTACGGCTTTTCCGGAGGGGAAACCAAAATCCGACAAGAAAGACGCAAAGCCGGAAACCAATCTCAAAGCGTCCGCCGCCGAAAACTCCGTCATTCTCGTCGCCGACGTCGACATGCTGAACGACGGCGCCGCGGTGGACGTCCAGGAAGTATTCGGCCGGCGCATCGTGGTGCCCTCCAACGGCAACCTCGCTTTCGCCCAGGGCATGGTCGAGCAGTTCGCTTCGGGCGACGCACTGACTTCGCTGCGCAGCCGCGCCACGACCTTTCGCCCGCTCTCGGTGGTGCGCGAAATGGAGTCCCGCGCACAGGCGCAGTACTTTGGCCGCCTCAAGGGGCTAGAAGACGAAGTGCAGAAAACTACAGAGAAACTCCAGGAACTGCAGAAGGCGCGCGGCGCGGGGGCGAAATCGGCCCAGCTCATGACCCCGGAGCAGCAGGTCGAAATCGAGAATTTCCGCAAGCGCGTCACCGAGACGCGCCGGGAGCTGAAGGAACTGCGCAAGAACCTGCGCCAGGATGCCGAAGCGCTCGTCTTCTGGACCAAGGTGGTGAACATCGCCCTCATGCCGTTCGTGGTGGTGCTGCTGGGACTGGCGATGTTCTTCCTCAAGCGCCGCAGGCAGCAGGGCCTGGCATGAACGCCCGGTTTCTGGGCGTCCTCGCATGAACGCCCGTTTTCTGGGCGTCCTGCTCATATTGCTGCTCGCGCTTGGAGGCGGCGCGCTGCTGGTACGCGAGCAGCAGGCTTCGCGCCCGTCGACGGGCAAGGGCACGCTCGGCCAGCCGCTGCTCAAGGACCTGCAGGCCGCGCAGGTCGCATCCATCGTGATCCGCGAACCCAAGGCCGCGCTCACCATCGCGAAGAAGGATGAGGGCTGGACGATCGCCGAGCGCGGCGGCTTTCCGGCCGACCTCGACAAGGTGCGCGACTTCGTCGTCAAGGCGATTGCGCTCAAGGTGGGCCAGTCCGAGCCCATCGGCGAGCAGGACCGCGCCCGGCTGCTGCTCGATGCGGGCGGCACCGCGATCGAATTTCTCGGCGCCGAAGGCAAGCCGCTGGCGAAACTGACCGCAGGCAAGAAATATTTCAAGACCGAACCCGAGAATCCGGAGAAGGCCAATGGCGACGGGCGCTACGTCGCGCTGCCGGGCGACGAGAAGCGCGTGGTCGTGGTCTCGGATCCGCTTATGCAGGCCTCGACCCGCAGCGCGGACTGGATCAGCAAGGCGGGTTTTGCCGCCGAGAAAGTCAAAGTCATGGAAGTGCGCTTTGCAGACGGCACGGGATGGAAAATCGAACGCTCAGGCGACAACGCCGACTGGAAGCTGGCCGGCGCCCGAGGCGACGAAAAGCTCGAGATCACCAGCGCGAATTCCGCCTCCTACTCGCTCTCGCTCATCGAGCTAGCCGACGTCGCGCCCGCGAATCTCAAGCCGGAGGACACCGGCCTGGACAAGCCGACGCTGGTAGCCGCGACCACGCTGGAGGGGCTGAGCTATGCGATGAAGGTGGGCAAGCTCTCGGGCGCCAACTACTACGCGAGCGTGGCGATTGCGGGCACGCCCAAGGCCGAGGGCAAGGACGCCGAGGAGCGCCTGAAGAAGATCAACGAGCGCTTGCCGCGCGAGAAGTCGCTCGCCAGCTATGTCATCCTGATTCCGAAGTCCAAGCTCGATGACATCCTGAAGAAGCGCTCGGAACTGCTCGTGAAAAAAGAAGAGAAGAAGAAGTAGCGGTCGTTCGCGGACCTTACTGAATCACCTCGTTCGCCCGCACCAGAACTGACTGCGGGATCGTCAGGCCGAGCGCCTTGGCGGTCTTGAGATTGATGACCATCTCGAACCTTCTTGGCTGCTCGACAGGCAGATCCGCCGGCTTGGCGCCCTTCAGGATCTTGTCAACGTAATCGGCGCCCATTGCGTAGTGTTCGGAAAATACCGCGCCATACGACAGCAATCCCCCATCCCTGACGATCTGTCCGAGATCGTAGCTTGCGGGCAGTCGCGAACTTGCCGCGAACTCGATGACCTGTGCGCGATTCCCGAAGGTCAGCGGCTCTCCCATGACTAGGAGCCCGTCCAGACGCGCGTCGCGCAGCATGGTAAACGCTTTCTGGAAATCCTCGGCACTCGTCACCTCGGCGGTTACCAAGCGGAGGTTGAATCTGCGGGCAGCGTCGGTTATGTTTGCTAGCCATGGGGCAGTGCCGGCATTGTTCGGGTTGACAAGGACGCCGAGCTTGGCGATGCGGGGGACAAGTTCGCGAATCAGCTGAACCTGCTTCGCTCCGAGCTCCGGGATCATCGACGTGGTGCCGGTGACATTGCCGCCTGGCCGCGCGAGGCTGGCGATCAGGCCTGCGCCAATCGGATCGCCCGTGTGCAACATCACGATCGGGATCGTGCTCGTCGCCCGTCGCGCTGCGGTAGTTGCGGCGATCGCCACGGCAACGATAATGTCCACTTTCAACTGAACCAGTTCCGTCGCTAGTTCCGGCAGGCGCTCGAGTTTGTTCTGTGCGTAGCGCCGCTCCATCACCAAATTTCCACCCTCAACGTAGCCGAGTTCGCTCATTCGCTGTTGGAATAGGTTTCGGGGGTCGACGGCGGAAAGACTGAGGCCAGCCGACAGCAACCCGACGCGCCAGACCTTGCCCGACTGCTGCGCCAGCGTCGATAGCGGCACCGCACCAAGTGCGGACAGAGCAAGTACGGCGTCTCGTCTGTTCATCCGATCCACCTCAGGTCGGCAGAACTCAGCATGACCGAGAGTGACAGGCAGGGAGCCTAGGCACTCTCGAATCAATCGCAAATTTACACCCTGAGTGCCCGCTTCGGGTCGGAAACGGTCGTTCGTCGAGTCAGCTGCGCAGGTTTTTCTGGAAGAAGGCGAGGGTGCGCCGCCACGAGAGTTTGGCCGCAGCTTCGTCATAGCGCGGCGTCGTGTCGTTGAGAAACGCGTGATTGGTGCCCGCATACATGTGCATCTCGTAATTCACGCCGCTTGATTTGAGCGCCGCTTCATAGGCGGGCCAGCCCTTGTTGATGCGCTCGTCGAGGGCCGCGTAATGGAGCAAAAGCGGCGCTTTGATCCTGGCAGCGTCCGCAGCGGCGGGCTGGACGCCGTAGAACGTTACCGCCGCCGAGAGATCCGGTACCCGCACCGCCACCAGGTTGGCGATGCCGCCGCCGAAGCAAAAGCCCACCACGCCGATTTTCCCTGTGCACTCGGGGTGCGCCTTCAGAAAACCGGCAGCGGCAACCAGGTCTTCGGTGCGCACCCCAGCATCCAGCTTGGAAAACAACTCCCGCGCCTTGTCCTCGTCGCCCGGGTAGCCGCCCACCGGCGTCAACGCGTCGGGTGCGAACGCCACATAATTTTCCACGGCCAGCCGGCGCGTGACGTCCTCGATGTGTGGATTAAGGCCGCGGTTCTCGTGGATGACCAATACGCCGGGCAGTTTGCCGGCCGCATTCGCCGGCTTGGCGAAATAGCCGCGGATGGGCCCCGAGCCTTGCGGCGACGGGTAGGTCAGATACTCGGTCCTGATGCGCGAATCGTCTTTGACGACCTGCTGGGCAAGCGCGTAGTCGGGCCGCAGGCCCTCCAGCATCGCCGCCGCGGTGAATCCGCCGACTGCGTACCTGGTGGCGCGATCGAGAAAATCGCGACGGCTGAGCGTGCCGTGCGCGTAACCGTCATACAGCTTGAGCACTTCGGGCGGGAAATCGCCCGCTTTTTTTCGTTCCATGGCAGCGGCTTGTTCCGTTGGAAAGGTCAATAATATAACCGCGTTCAGGCGCGGCGCCTGCCCGCCGTCCGGGCGGGAATTGAATCAACGCTTCCCCAGCGCAGGTGCTTGCTGCTATAAAAGGAGGGGGTAGCCCAGCCCGGAGGAGGCCAGCGTGTCGAAGTTCCCTATCAAGCGTATCCGCACCCTGGCGCTGGTCGGCCAAGCGGGGTCGGGAAAGACATCGCTGGCCGAAGCGCTGCTCGCGCGCGCAGGCGCGATCGCCGCGGCCGGCAGCATCGAGCGCGGCAGCACGGTCTGCGATTACACGCCGCTGGAAAAATCCTTCCGCCATTCGCTCAAGCTCGCGGTTGCGAGCTTCGAGGCGCAGGAACATCGCATCCATCTGCTCGACACGCCCGGCTATCCCGATTTCCTCGGCCACTCGCTGCCGGCGCTGGCAGCGGTGGAAACTGCCGCGATCGTGATCAACGCGCAGAACGGCATCGAGATGATGACCGGCCGCTTCATGCAGTGGGCGGCAAAGAGGGGCCTCGACCGGCTGGTGATCGTCAACCGCATCGACGCCGAGAACGTGGACCTGCCCGGCCTGCTGGAGAAGATCCAGCAGGCCTTCGGCAAGGAGTGCCTGCCGCTGAATCTTCCGGCAGCCCGCGCCAGCAAGGTGTCGGACTGCTTTTTCGCGCCTTCGGGCGAGGCCGATTTCTCCTCGGTCGAAGAAGCGCACAGGAAGCTGGTCGAGCAGGTGGTCGAGGTGGACGAAAAGCTGATGGAGGTCTACCTCGAGAAGGGCGAGGTCGCAGCCGACGATCTGCACGAGCCGCTCGAGCGCGCGATGCGCGAGGGCCACCTGATCCCGGTGGTGTTCACTTCGGCGAAAACCGGCGCCGGCATCGGCGAGCTGCTCGATGTGATCGTCAAGCTGCTGCCCAATCCGGCCGAAGGCAATCCGCCGGTCTATGTGAACAGTCCCGCCGGCGGGGGCGAGGTGAGCGAGATCACCGCCCTGCCCGATCCGGGCCGGCACGTGCTCGCCCACGTGTTCAAGATCGAAATCGATCCCTACATCGGCCGGCTCGCGGTGTTCCGCGTGCACCAGGGCCGCATCACGCCGGGCACGCAACTGTTCATCGGCGAGGGCAGGAAGGCCGTCCGCGCCGGGCACCTCTACGTGCTCAAGGGCAAGACGCAGGTCGAAGTCGACGAGGCAGTGCCGGGGGACATCTGCGCCATCGCCAAGATCGACGAAATCCAGTTCGACCACATCCTGCACGACTCGGCGGGCGACGCGCACATCCACGCGAGACCCCTGGAATTGCCGATCGCGGTCTTCGGCCTCGCGGTGCAGCCGAAGAAGCGCGGCGACGAGCAGAAGGTTTCCGACGTGCTGCACAAGCTCATGGCCGAGGATCCCTGCTTTCGCCTCGAGCACAACGCGCAGGCCAATGAAACCGTGATGCGCGGCATCGGCGAGATGCACCTGAAAGTGATGCTCGAAAAAATGGCACAGCAGTACAAGGTCGAGCTCGACACCCGCCCGCCCTCGATCCCCTACCGCGAGACCATCGCGGCGCGCGCCGAGGGGCACAGCCGGCACAAGAAGCAGACCGGCGGCGCCGGGCAGTTCGGCGAGGTGTTCCTCAGGATCGAGCCGCTGGCGCGCGGCAAAGGCTTCGAGTTCGTCGACAAGGTGAAGGGCGGCGCGATCCCCAACCAGTTCATTCCCGCCATCGAGAAAGGCGTGCGCGGCGTGCTGCAGTCCGGATTCCTCGCCGGCTACCCGATGCAGGACCTGCGCGTCACCGTCTACGACGGCAAGCACCACCCGGTGGACTCGAAGGAAGTGGCATTCGTCTCGGCCGGCCGCAAGGCGTTCATGGATGCACTGGGCAAGGCGCGGCCGATCGTGCTCGAGCCGATCGTCAACGTCGATGTGGTGGCGCCGGAGCAGAAAATGGGCGACATCACGGGCGAACTCTCCGGCCACCGTGGGCACATCACGGGCTCGGACGCGCCGCGGCCCGGCACGGTGCAGATCCTCGCCCAGGCGCCGCTCTCGGAGCTGGAGCAGTTTCCGGCGCGCCTGAAATCGCTCACCGCGGGCCACGGCTCCTACACGCTGGAATTCAGCCACTACGATCCCGCGCCGCCGATGCTGCAGCAAAAACTCGTCGCCGCGCACCGCCCCGCAGCGCATGCCGACGACTGAGGCCGCAATACCCGCCGCCAATCCTCCGGCGGCGGCGCAGACCGCCGTATTTCCGATCCTGATTTCGCTGGGCTTCTGCCACCTGCTGAACGACCTCATGCAGTCGCTGATCCCGGCGCTGTATCCGATGCTCAAAACCCAGCTGCAGCTCGACTTCGCGCAGGTGGGCATGATCACGCTCGCCTTTCAGCTCACCGCATCCCTGCTGCAGCCGACGATCGGCGTCTATACCGACCGCAGGCCGCAGCCGTATTCGCTCGCCATCGGCATGGGCTCGACGCTGATCGGGCTCGTGCTGCTGTCGATGGTCGATAGCTACGCGATGGTGCTGCTCGCCGCGGCGCTGGTCGGCACCGGTTCGGCGGTGTTCCATCCGGAGGCTTCGCGAGTGGCGCGCCTCGCCTCAGGCGGGCGCTACGGGGTCGCGCAGGCGCTGTTCCAGGTCGGCGGCAACCTCGGCAGTGCGACCGGGCCGCTGCTCGCCGCGTTCATCGTCCTGCCGCGCGGCCAGGGCGCGATCGCATGGGTTTCGCTCTTTGCGCTGCTGGCGATGGCCGTGCTGACCCGCGTGGGCATGTGGTACGCGGCGCGGCTGCAGCCCTCGCAAGCCTCGCCGGCAGCGTCGCGCGCCGCCGCCGGCGTGCCGCCCATACCGCGGGCACGCACGATCTTCTTCGTCTTCGTCCTCATGCTGCTGGTGTTCTCGAAGAACGTCTACAGCGCGAGCTTCACGTCCTTCTTCACGTTCTATCTGATCGAGCGATTCCAGCTTCCGGTGCAGGATGCCCAGGTGCAATTGTTCATCTTCTTGGCGGCAATCGCCGTCGGCACGCTGGCGGGCGGCGCGCTCACGGACCGCATCGGCCGCCGGCCGATGATCTGGATCTCGATCCTCGGCGCGCTGCCGTTCACGCTCGCGTTGCCGTACGCGAACCTGTTCTGGACCGCGGTACTGACCATCATCATCGGCCTGCTGATGGCCTCCGCGTTCCCGGCGATCCTGGTCTACGCGCACGAACTGGTGCCCGGGCGCGTGGGCATGATTTCGGGCGTGTTCTTCGGCTTCGCCTTCGGCCTGGGCGGTCTCGGCGCAGCAGCGATGGGCTACATTGCCGACGCGCACGGCATCGCGTTCGTATACCAACTCTGCTCCTACCTGCCGGCGATCGGCCTGGTGGCCTGGTTCCTGCCGAAGCTGGGGTCGCGCTAGAACCCGCAGAGCTGCGCGGGACTGTCGACGAGACTGGGCCTGCGAGGCATCACTTCCTGCGCTTTTTCTTCGGCAGCGGCGCCGGATTCGGGATCTCTTCGGCGACGACGAACATGCCGCCCTGGTACTGCTCCGCGGTCGCGTCGCCGGGCAGCTCGCGCCGCAGGATGTCCGCCGCGTAGATCTCCGAGTCGTCCTGCGGCTGATAGCCCAGGCGATGGGCGTTCGAGTTGTCGTACCAGCTGCGCTTGTTCTTCGACACGCCATAGACGATCTCGAAGCGGATCGCCGGATGCTCGATGCCGATGCTCACCAGCTGCGCGAGGTCCCGCGGCGTGAACAGGATCGACAGGCGCCGCTTGTCGATCGGCAGCGGGTTCACGTTGCCGATGCGCATGCAGAACATCTCCATGCCGTACTTGTCGGCATACAGGCTGGCCAGGGCCTCGCCGAACACCTTGGATACGCCGTAGCGGCTGTCGGGCCTGGGGTAGACGCGGTGGTCGATGGTCTGGTCGCGGCGGTAGAAGCCGGTAGCGTGGTTGGAAGTGGGAAACAGGATGCGCCTGACGCCGTTGCGGCGCGCCGCCTCGAACACGTTGTAGCAGCCGATGATGTTGGCGCTGAGGATGCCTTCCCAGGGCCCCTCCACCGAATAGCCGCCCAGGTGAAC
>CAZTSJ010000199.1:0-3682 GCA_964616875.1 uncultured Bordetella sp.
GCCTCGCGCCGCAGCAGGTCGCGCACCCGCTCTTCGTGCACCGGGTTCTGATACGAATGCAGCAGGCAGATACCCACCGCTTCGACATCTTGCTCGCGCAGTGCGCGCGCCACCGCGATCACCGATGTTTCGTCGAGCGCCTCGATGACTGCGCCGTCCGGCCCGATACGCTCATTGACTTCGAAACGGCGCTCGCGCGGTGCGAGCGGCGGCGGCAGTTCGATCTTCAGGTCATAGGTGTCATAGCGCCACTCCAGCCCGATCTCGACCACGTCGCGAAACCCGCGCGTGGTTACCAGCGCGGTTTTCACGCCCTTGCGTTCGATCAACGCGTTGGCGACCAGCGTGGTGCCGTGGATCACATGCGCAACGTCGGCCGGCGCCACCTGATGCGTCCGCATCAGGCGATGCACGCCGGTGAGCACCGCCCGCGAGGGATCATCGGGCGTCGTCAAAACCTTGTCGTTGTGCAGCCGGCCGGTCTGCGTGTCGAGCATCACGAAGTCCGTGAACGTGCCGCCGATGTCGACTCCGATGCGATAGCGTTCGATCGCGCTCATGCCTTCCCCGAGCCGAAGCCGCCGCCCCCGGGCGTATCGAAGGTGACCAGGTCGCCCGGCGCGAGGGTGTAGCGTCCCTTCGCCGCCACCGCCTTGCCGTTGACAAGATCACGGCCCGCCGCGCCAGGCCCGCCCCCGAGAATGCCGCGCGGCGGGAACTTCACCCGCTCATGGCGGATCGTCATCGTCACCGGTTCGTTGCCGGTGACCTGGAACGAAATTCTCTGCCCGGGACCGCCCTTGTAACGCCCGGCGCCCCCCGATTCAGCAAGAATTGCTTTTTCGGTGACCCGCAGCGGCACGCTGCTCTCGAAGCGCTCAATCGACACGGTGGCGACATTCGAGGGGAACGACAGGCAGGCCGGCCCGTCGCGGCCCTGGCGCGCGCCGTGGCCGCCGTTCATGAAGAACATCTTCACGAAGCGCTGGCCGTCGGGCTGCAGGCCCTGGAAATAAACGTTCCACAACGGCGAGCCGCAGTCGGCGATGACGCGATCGGGCAGCACCTGCGCCAGCGCGCCGAAGATCAGCGGTGGCAGGTAGTGACCCGACAGGTGCCGCGCCCAGACCGGCGCCGGCCGGCGCGGATTGACCAGACAGCCCTCGGGCGCGCTCACGGTGATCGGCCGGAAGGTGCCGTCGTTGTTCGGCGTGGTGGGATCGAACAGGCATTTCAGGGCGTAGTGAGTGTAGGCGATGGTGTAGCTCATTACCGAATTGATCGGCCGCGCGATCTGCGCCGAGGTACCCGCGTAATCCACGGCGATCTCGCCGCCGGCGATTTTCACCGTGCAACAGATCTTCAGCGGCGCATCGAAACCGTCGAGCCAGATCTCATCCTGGTAGGTGCCCTCGGGCACCGCCTCGATCGCACGCCGCATGCTGGCCTCGGAGCGCGCGAGAATGTCGTCGACCAGTTCGTCCAGTCCGTCCAGCCCTTCGGCTTCGAGCAGGCCTGCGAGCCGCGCCTCTGCCTGCGAATAGGCCGAGAACTGGGCGCGCATGTCGCCGAGGGTCTCCTGCGGCGCGCGCAGGTTTTCGTAGAGGAAGGCAAGCACATCCGGGTTCTCGACGCCGCGCTCGACGATCCGGCACACCGGAATCGTCAGGCCCTCCTCCCAGGAATCGCGTGCATCCACCGAAGGCGCGCCGCCGATATCCACACTGTGGAACGTGCTGCCGATGAAGCCGATCAGCCGGCCGGCGCGGAACACCGGCTTCACCATGGTGATGTCGTTCAGGTGGCCGGTGCCGTGGTAGGCGTCGTTCGAGATCAGCACGTCGCCCTCGGCGAGCTGCTCGCGCGGGACACGCGCAAGCATCACCGCAAGGGTCCGCGGCATGGTGCCGATGAACGAGGGCACGCTCTTGGTTGACTGCACGATCTGGCGTCCCTGGCTGTCCATCAGCCCCACCGCCATGTCCCAGTTGTCGCGCACCACCGAGGAAAAAGAGGCGCGCACGAAAACCTGCGCTGCCTCGTCGATGAATCCTGCGAGGCGCTGCCAGACGAGGCCAATCTGCAAGGCGTTAAATCGGGAAATGCGACGGGCCATCCTCGCGAAAGTCTATACTAGGGTCGTCAGCGATCAGGGGAAACGTTGCGAAATGGGCGTTGGCGGTTCTGAAAATAGTAAGGTCACGGTCGCAACGGCGCTGGTGCGCGCATTCAAGGCGAGCGGCACGCGGCGCATGTTCGGTGTCCCCGGCGGCGGCAGCAGCCTCGACCTGATCGAAGCGGCGCGGCGGGCGGGCATCGAATTCGTGCTAGCGCGCCACGAATGCGCGGCCATGTTCATGGCTGCCGCCACCGCGGAACTGGACGGTTCGCTCGGTGTCGCGCTCACCACCAAGGGCCCCGGCACGGCCAATGCGTCCAACGGTGCCGCGCATGCCTCCCTCGATCGCTGTGCGGTGGCGCTGGTCACCGATGGCTTTTCGCCGCAGGTGCAAAGCTACGTCACGCATCAATGGTTCGATCAAAGGGCGCTGCTCGCTCCTCTTGTCAAGGCGCACAGCTTGCTGGCACGGGGCGACATCGGCGCGGATATCGAGCGCCTTCTGGCTGCGGCACGCACTCCGAGGCGAGGTCCGGTACACATCGAACTTACCGGGCCGGCCGCGAGGGCGCGCATCGCCGCGCGCCGGCACCGCAAACTCACACCGACGATTGCGGCCGCACGCAAGTCCGCGATCGATCGGGCGCGCGCGATGCTCGCCGTCGCGAAGCGGCCAGTCGTGGTCGCGGGTCTCGAAGCGCGCGACGCAGGCGTTGCAGATTCGGTTCGCAAACTGGTCGCGGCGCTTGGCTGCCCCGCACTGGTGACCTACAAGGCCAAGGGTGTCATCGCCGACGCTGCGCCGCAGTATGCGGGCACCTTCACCGGCGGACTGGCCGAGCAGGCGACCGTAAGGGAGGCCGATCTCATCGTGCTGATCGGCGTGGATCCGGTCGAACTGATACTGCAGCCCTGGCCCTACGACATCCCGGTTCTCGACATCGGTCATACGCGTCATCCGGTGCACTACGTCAAACCGGCGCATGGCGTCTACGGCGATCTGCGGCGCAGCGTGGCTGCGATCCGCCCCTCGGGCGCTGGCAGCGGCTGGCGCCGCAACGAGATCCGCAAACTGCGCGACCAGACCCTGGCATCGCTGGCCTACATCGGTTCGGGAACGGGCCTCACGCCGCAACAGGTCGTGGAGGCGGCCGCGCAGGCTGCGCGCGGACTGCCGCGCTGGCCGCGGGCGACGGTGGACGCGGGCGCGCATATGTTCTCGGCGACCGCGTTCTGGCCGTGTGTGCGCGCGAACGACCTGCTGATCTCGAATGGCCTGGCGACGATGGGCTTCGCGCTGCCGGCCGCCATCGCTTCAGCCCTGCATGATCCGCGGCGCCACACGATCGCCTTCACCGGCGATGGCGGATTGCTGATGTGCATGGGTGAACTGGCCACCGCGGTTCAGACCCGCGCGCGCATCGTCGTCGTGGTGTTCAACGACGGTTCGCTGTCGCTCATTGACATCAAGCAGCAGCAGCGCAAACTACCGGTGAGCGGCATGCGCTGGGACCGGCCCGACTTCGCGGCGGCGATGCGCGGGCTCGGCGGCCGGGGCTACCG
>CAZTSJ010000200.1:0-14407 GCA_964616875.1 uncultured Bordetella sp.
GGCGCTTGGCCGGCTGGCAGATGACGTCGGTATCCAGCAGCCAGTTCAAATCCGGCGGCGCCTCGCGGGCGCCTTCCGGCGACGCGGCAGATCGTCCATGCTCACCGGGCACTCACCCAGCACCGCGAGCCAGTCGCCTGCGCCCGCGATACGGCGGAACACGATCTCGTTTTCGTCCGCATCGAACCGGGCTTCGAACGCATCCCCGGGCGAAGCCGGGGCGAGGCCGGCCGGGACGGTCAGGCGGCGCTT
The DNA here is from genome assembly GCA_964616875.1 of uncultured Bordetella sp. Classification (GTDB taxonomy): domain Bacteria; phylum Pseudomonadota; class Gammaproteobacteria; order Burkholderiales; family SG8-39; genus RBG-16-66-20. The sequence continues at coordinate 253 of CAZTSJ010000200.1, forward strand.
GGCATCGAGGGTCAGAATCATGGTGGGATTGTCCCACCATGCGATCCGGTGGTCAAATGTCTCGTGACCGAGACAACGCGAACTCACCGCCTCTGCGTGGCGCCGATGATGGACTGGACCGACCGGCACTGCCGCTACTTCCTGCGCCAGGTCTCCTCCAGCGCCTTCCTGTACACCGAGATGATCACCACCGGCGCCCTGCTCCACGGCAACGTCGAGCGGCACCTTGCCTTTAACGCCGAAGAGCATCCGGTAGCGGCGCAGCTGGGCGGCAGCGAGCCCGAGGAGCTCGCACGCTGCGCCAAGCTGGTGGAGCAGTACGGCTACGACGAGGTCAACCTCAACATCGGCTGCCCGAGCGAGCGCGTGCAGCGCGGCGCGTTCGGCGCCTGCCTCATGGCCGAACCGGAGCTGGTGGCCGATTGCGTGCGCGCGATGCGCGCAGCCGTGAAGATTCCGATCACGGTGAAGCATCGGACCGGTTTGAATGCCATGGAAGATTTTTCATTCATGGAAAATTTTGTGAATACGGTCTCCCATGCAGGCTGCCGGACCTTCATCGTCCACGCCCGCAACGCCGTGTTGAAGGGGCTGTCGCCAAAAGAAAATCGCGAAGTTCCACCGCTCAAGTACGAGTATGTCCATCGCTTGAAGCGAGACTTTCCCGCGCTGGAAATCGTATTGAATGGCGGAGTAGTAAAAAAAGATCCTGTTCCAGGCGTCGACGGAGTCATGCTCGGCCGTGCCGCGTATCACGACCCCTGGGTACTTGCGGATGCGGGCAAAACGAGATCCGGCGTCGTAAAAACCATGGCGAAATATGCCTCACGGCAAACGTCGCTGCGCCACGTCGCCCGGCACATGCTGGGCCTGTACCACGGCCACCGCCGCGCCCGGCTGTGGCGGCGCATGCTGTCGGACGCCGCGCGCCTTTCGCACAACGATCCTGCGCTGCTGCTCGAAGCCATGGAAGCAGTAGAATCCACCAAATCTCTGGAGATGCCCGATGAGCGCCGTTCTCAAGCCGAGCAAGTCTAAATCCGCGCATGCTTCCGTCCGGCAGCGCGTCAGCAAGGAAGAGTGGGACCTGCGCGTCGACCTCGCCGCGGCCTACCAGCTCGCCGCGAGCTTCAAGTGGACCGACCTCATCTTCACCCATTTCTCGGCGCGCCTGCCCGGCCAGGAGGAATTCCTCATCAACCCCTACGGCCTGATGTTCGAGGAGATCACCGCCTCGAACCTGATCAAGATCGACCACGACGGCAAGGCGATCGACGACCCGCTCGGCCTGGGCTACAACGAGGCCGGCTTCGTTATCCACGGCTGCATCCACGAGGCGCGGCCCGACGCGCAGTGCGTCCTCCACACCCATACGCGCACCGGCGTCGCCGTCTCGGCGATGAAATGCGGCCTGCTGCCCATCAGCCAGCACGCCATGCGCGTGCAGCGCGAGATCTCGTACCACGACTACGAAGGCATCGCGCTCGACATGGACGAGCGCACGCGCCTCGCCGGGGACCTCGGCAAGCAGTCCCGCGCCATGATCCTGCGCAATCACGGCCTGCTCACGCTGGGCAGCACGGTGCGCGAAGCCTTCGAGTTGATGTACTACCTGGACTGCGCCTGCCAGATCCAGGTGGACGCGATGGCCGGCGGCATGGCCAACGTGCTCGAGATGACCAGGGAAGCCGGCGACGCCGCCGCGAAGACCTTCGAGCGCCCGAAGCGGCCCTCGCAGCACAAGGCCTGGCCCGCACTGCTGCGCCTGCTCGAGCGCAAGGGAAGTAACTACGCCAGTTAGGTTTTTGCCGCCGCCGGGCTGGCGGGAAGATTGAGCAGCGTCGCGATCGTCAGGACCGCGCTCACCACCACGGTGTAGAACACCATCGACGGCCGGCCGCCGTCCAGCAGCCAGCCGAAGTACACCGGCGTCAGCATCGAGCCGACGTCGAGCCCCGAGTAGACGAAACCGTAGACCTTGCCGGTCGCCCCCGGCGGAGTGGTCGAGCGCACGATCAGGTCGCGCGACGGGCCGGTCATCCCGGCGGCGAAGCCAGTGGCGGCGAACAGCAGCGGCAGCGAAGCCGCCGGCAGCCAGGCCGCGGCCAGCACGAACATGAACGCGGCGCTCACCGCCATGCCGCTCACGGCGACCAGGTCGTGGCGCGCGGTGCGCGCGGCGACGAAGCCGCCGGTGAAAATCCCCGCCGCGGCACCCAGCAGGTAGGAGGTCAGGGCAGCAGAGGCGAGCGCGCCGCTCGCGCCATAGAGCGCGATCATGGTCGCCACGCCGAAGGTCTGGATCGCGATGAAGCCGACCGAGACGAGGATGAAATAGCCGAAGCACATCAGCACCGGCACCGATGCGAGGATCCTCGCATCCGCCAGCACTCCGCGCCGGCCTTCCGCATCGCGCGACTCGGCCGGCTCGGCATGAAGGTCGCTGCGGTACAGCGCGAGCACGACCAGCACCACCGCGCCGATCGCCGCCGCGCCGAGCAAGGCGCCGCGCCAGCCGGCCACGCTCACCATGGCGATGGCGTAGGTCGGTGCGGCGGCGTAGCCAAGGAATCCGGCGATGCCGTGGCAACTGAAGGCATGGCCGAGTCGCTGCTTGCCGACGCGCGCGTTGAGGATGGAGAAATCGCACGGATGAAACACGCTGTTGCCGAGTCCACCGACCAGCGCCGCAACGAGCAACATGGCATAGCTCTGCGCGAGTCCTGCCAGCAGCGCGCCCGCGGCGCTCAGCGCAAGGCCGCAGTACAGCACGCGCCGTGCGCCGTAGCGGTCCACCGCGAACCCCGCCACTGTCTGGAAAACGCCGCTCACGGTGTAGAACAGCGCCACGGTAGCGCCCAGTGCCGTGTAAGACACACCCAGGTCGTCCTTGATCAGCGGAAACATGACCGCGGTAGCAATCTGGAGGAAATGCGACAGCCCGTGCGCCAAAGCCACGAGGCTGATGGTTCGCACGTCTGCCTTAAGGGTTTGCTCCAAATGCTTTTCCAATGAAGTTCGTAAGCGAATTCAAAACCCGCTCTGGCTGATCCCTATGCGGCGAGTGCCCGCACTGCGCCAGCTTCAACAACTCGCAGGGCCCGCCGGCCTGCCGCTCGATCGCGTCCAGCTGCGCCATGGTGCCGTATTCGTCGTCCTCCCCCTGGATCGCGAGTACCGGGCAGTGGCTCCTCGGGAGGTACTCCTCGATGTTCCATTGCCGGAACGCGGGATCCAGCCAGGCGTCGGCCCAGAGGCGGAAAGTCTTGCGCGCGTCCCGATGGTACTTCCCCAGGCGCTCGGGAAGATCGGTTGTTTCGAATTGCCTTGCCGCTTTCTGAATTGAATTCACACAAATATCTTCAATGAAGACATGCGGCGCCATCACCGCGATGCCGCGCACCGGATGCACGCCACCATGAATCAGGGCGATCGAGGCGCCGTCGGAGTGGCCAATCAATACAGGGTCGTGAATTTTTAACTGCAAAAGCATTTCCGGGAGAAAAATCAGGGCTTCACGATGCATGAAGTCCATCCCGACCCTGTCTTCCTCCAGCACATCCGAATTGCCGTAGCCGTAGCGGTCGTAGACCAGCGCCCGGCAACCGGTCGCGCGCGCAACTTTTTCGGGAAAGTCGCGCCACTGGCCGATCGAGCCCAGGCCTTCGTGGAGAAAGACCAGCGTCGGTTCCCTGCCCTCGATCCGGACGTACTCGAGGCTGTGCCCGGCGGCGATTACCTGCGGCATGCAGTCATAGCTTCATCGGCCGCCAGTAGCCGGTGAGTTCGAGGTAACCGCGCCCGACCTGCTTTCCCGCCCGCAGCGCGCGCACTGCGCCTTCCCAGTAGATGGTGCCCGTGCTCGCTCGCGCGTCCAGCTCCTGGTCGTCCATGAGAGGTTCGAGGAGGAATTCCTCTCCTTTCGCTTTCACCTTCATTGCAACCGGATAGCTCGTTCCGGTGCGGGGAGACTTCCAATTCCGCGTCGGTTCGAAGGAAATTCCTTCAGGCGCGAAGGCAACCCCGCCGTCCTTGCCGCGCATGCGAAACGCCATCAGCGAACCGCCGTCATCGAGGTTGATGCCGCACCAGTCCCATCCAGTCGCCTGCGCCGCCATGTACTGGCTCGACCATTCGTGGTCCAGCCAGGCGGTGCCGGTCACAGCTGAACCATTGGCGCTGCCGCGAACGGCCAGTTGGGGTCTGCTGTAGTAGTAACTGGCTTCCCCAGGGCCGTTGCCCTTGCGGCTGAACCCGGCCTGTCCTTGCAGAACAAGCGGACCTTTAGGCTGAAATTCGAGCTCGAAAGAAAAATCCCGTGCTTCTATTTTCGTTCTGTATGTCTGCCCAGCAAAATCAAGCGACCAGTTATCCACCCAGACCTTTGTCGTCTCTTCCCTGCTCCCCGCAAGCCCCAACGCGGTGCGCGCGGCGCGCTCGTCGTGGCGCAGCCGGCCGTGGCGCGGATCGGAGAGCGCCGCGTGCGCGAGGACCAGCTGGCGCGGAGTGAAATTGCTTGGGTTTTCGCTTTCTAAATTTAATTTAGTTCTAAAAAAAGTAATTTGAAAACCTACATCATCTCCGCGCTCGGTTTTCAGCCAGCCCGTGACGTACCACCACTCCTGGCGGTACTTCTCATGCGCGCCGTGATCGCGCGGAAATTCGAAGCGGTAGCCCGGCGTAACGGCCGGGAAAACCAGCCCTGCCGCAAGAAACTCCCTGCGGTTCACCAGTCCTCCTTCACGGCGCGGACCGGACCCACGCCCATGGCTTCCCGTCCGGAAAGAAAAGCCGTAAGGGAGGAAAGCAAGATCAAAAGCAAGCTCAAACCCGCCAACAATCCGTACGGCAGGTGCACGTCCATGCTCCAGTTGAAAGACTGGCGGTTGACGACATGGATCAGGATCAGGCTGATCGCGCCGCCCAGCGCGAGGCCTACGGCGACACCGAGCACCGCGAGCAGGCCGCCTTCTGCCGCCAGCATGGCGCCGATCTGACCGCGCGTCATGCCGAGGTGGCGCAGCATGCCGAATTCGCGCCGGCGCGAGAGCACGATCGCGCCCACGCTGGATGAAAGGCCGAAGAGGCCCACGAGCACCGCTACCGCCTCGAGCGCATAGGTCACCGCAAAGCTGCGGTCGAAGATCCGCAGCGACGCCTTGCGGATCTCGCCCGGCCCCGAGATCTCAAGGACACTGCCGCCCGGCAGCGCCCGGAGCGCTGCCGTGGCCGCTGCCGCGGAGACGCCGGGCTTGAGCCAGAGCGCGGCATCGTTCGAGCGCCGGTCGCCCGAAAGCGCGGCGTAGGTGTGCCGCTCAATCACAATTGCGCCGTGCTGGCGCGCGTAATCGCGCCACACGCCGACAACGATGAACTTGAAGTTTTTTCCTGCCAGAGGGATCTGGATTTGAGTACCAGGAATAAAACCATAAAGATCGGCCACAGCCTCCGAGATCCAGGCTCCGGGCGGATCGCTTGCCTTTCTCTCGTAGGACTTGCCGACGAACGGAACAAAGATGTCGTCGTCCCGCGCGATCAGCGCTACGGCGGGGCGCGCGGGATCGAGCGTGATGCGGCTGCTGCGCAGGAACATCACCTTCTCCACCTGCGGCAATGCCCGCACGCGCGCTTCCAGCGCCGGATCGATCCAGGCCGTTTCGCCCGCGTGGGTGGTGCGGAAGTACAGCTCCGCGGGCAGCACCGCGCCCAGCCAGTCGTCGACCGAACTGCGGAACGAGGCCACCATGATCGCCATCGCCGCCATGAGCGAGAAACTGGCGACGATCGCGGCCAGGCTCACCATCGCCTGCCCAGGCGCGCCGCGCAGCTGGGAGAGCGCGAGCAGGCAGGGAATGGATTTCTTCGCCGTCAGTTTTGAAAAAACGAAACGGGAAAGAAAAGGCATCAAAAGAATCCCACCCAGCAGCAGGCAGGCGATCGACAGGTAGCCGGCCACGGGTATTCCGTTCACCGGCTTGAAGGGAAGTAAAAGCAGGGAAATGCCGAGCAAACAGATGCCTGGCCACAGCGTCACGGCGCGGCCGAACATGCTCTGCTCGTCGCCCGCCTTGAGCGCCTGTGCGGGCGCCGCGCGCGCCGCATCGAGCGCCGGCAGCAGCGCGCCCGCGAGTGCAACCGCGATGCCGCCCGCGAAATAGCCCGCGCCGCTCAGCAGCGGGAACTCGACCTGCGGCGCCACGCCGCGGAAGAAACCCGCGCCGAGGTCCGCGACCCCGGCGCCCGCGGCCGCGACCGCCAGCGCGTAGCCGATGGCAAGGCCGAGCGCCGCGCCCAGTGCGCCCAGCGCCGCGGCCTCGATGAGCACCAGCCGCGCGACGCTGCTTCCCACGAGCCCCAGCACCCGCAGCAGCGCATGCTCCTGCCGCCGGCGCGCCACTTCCAGCGCCTGCGCCGAGAACACGAGGAACCCTCCGGTGAGAAGCGCGACCAGCGCCAGGGCGTTCAGGTTGACGCGGTAGGCGCGCGACAGGTTCGCGCCCGATTCTTCTACCGCATCCAACGTGGCAACGTGGACGCCCGGCGGCAGCAGCGCGGCAATTTTCAGCCGCATCGCCTCGCGGTCGGCGCCCGGTTGCAGGCGCAGGTCGATGCGGCTCAGTTCGCCCAGGCGTCCCAGGCGCCATTGCGCCGTTGAGATGTCAGTGAGCGCAGTGGCACCGCGCAGGGCTGGAAGGATGCCTGCAACCTTGAGCTCGACCGTCTCGAGTCCTGAAATTATCTTGAGGGTTTTTGTTGCGGGAAAGACTGAAGACAAAACAACTACATCCGGCTGCAATAGTTCCAGCCTTCTTTCCGGTTCATCGGCGAACAGCATGGGCTGGATCAACGCCGCGCGCAGCGGATCGATGCCGATCAGGCGGATGGTCCCCGCGCCGCCGGCGATGCCGGCTTCGGCTTCGAGCACCGGGCTCGCCACCGCGACGCCGGGCAGCCGCGCGAGCTCGGCGTAGAGCGCCTCGGGAAACCCGGCGCGGCCGCCGCGCACTTCGAGGTCGGCCTCCCCCGCCAGCGTGCGCACGCCCGCAGCGAGCTCGTTCACCGCGGCGCGGTTGATCAGGTGCACCGCGAAGCCGAGCGCGACACCGAGCGCGATGGCGAGCACGGAAAGCAGCATCCGCCCGCCGCTGTGGAGGAAAAGGAGGTTAAGCCGGAACATCTCCCGCCAATGTAATGCGATGCATCAGGCGGCGGTGGCCGTGGTAGTCGTTGACCGCATTGTGCTGCGCGCAGCGGTTGTCCCAGAGCGCGATCGAGCCCGGCTGCCAGGCGAAGCGGCAGGTGAATTCGGGTCGGACCTGGAATTCGAACAGGTACTTGAGCAGCGGCGCGCTTTCTTCCTCGCTCCAGCCGGCAAAGCGCACGGTATGGCCCGAATTCACGTACAGCGCCTTGCGCCCGGTTTCGGGGTGCGTGCGCACCACGGGATGCTCGGCCAGATAATCCTGCGCGCCTTCCTTCGCCGAAGTCTTGAGCGCGTCTTCGCGCGTCTTCGACGCATCGGCCTTGGTCGACGTGTTTACCGCCTTTAATCCCTGCAAAAGAATTTTAAGAGCAGGAGAAAGAGAATCGAAAGCAAGATACATGTTCGCGAACAGCGTGTCGCCGCCGAAGGGCGGGACTTCGCGCGCCACCAGCATCGATGCCATCGGCGGGGCCGGCAGGTAGGCCGTATCGGTATGCCAGATGCCGCCAAAGGCGATGCGATCGTTCTCCAGCTTCTTCACTTCGATGATGTTCGGGTAGCCGTCGATGCCCTTCACCATCGGGTATTCGACCGGCGTGCCGAACTGCCCGGCGAAGGCCATGAACTGCGCCGGGGTCAGCGGCTGGTCGCGAAAAAAAATAACCAGATGCTCGAGCCACAGCCGCTTGACCTCGGCGAACGCCTCCTTCGGCAAGGGCCGCGACAGGTCCACCCCGGAAATCTCGGCGCCGAGCGCGCCCGAGACGCGCCTTGCCGCGATCATCCGTGCCTGCGCTCGCCCCCGGGCACTTCGGCCACGTTGAGGTGGTTCTCGAGGACCTTGACGCCCTTGATGCGCCGGGTGATGTCGCTGCAGGCCTCGCTCTGCTCGATGCGGTCCACGGTGCCCTCGAGGCTCACGCGCCCGTTCTCGGCGGTCACGCGCACCTTGCAGTGCGCGGTCGAACCATGGGTGCGGATCGCCGCGCGCACGTGGTGCGCGATGGCGACGTCGCGCAGCAGGCGGCGCGACTCATCCGTTTCCTCGAACTGCTTCGATTTCACCAGCTTGACGATCTCGTCGACGCACTGCTCCACCGAGACGCGGTCGGTGTTGAAGCCCATGTCGTACTCGTTGATGTCGCGCGGGTCGACGTGAAAATGACGCCGCATCACGGTACGCGCCGATTCGTCGTTCTGGTCCACGATGCGCTCGACCTGGCTCAATTCGTTGGTGTCGAGGCGCTCCATCATGCGCTTGACGCGCGTGCGGCGCGACGCCGAGACGCAGATGCGCACCGCGTGCGGCACGTCCTTCAGGAGCGAAGTCGCGCCCCAGCCGCGCAGGATGACCGGCTCGCCGCCCTCGGCCATGGAAACGATCTCGTCAGCGGTGAGCACGCGCATGCTCACCTGGTCGGTGGTGAGGCGCTCGATGAGCCCCTGCCGGCCCTCGAGGAAGCTGATGACGTGGCTCTTGCGCAGGCGCGTGCGGCTGGCGAGATGGTCGATGATTTCGTGGTGGCAGATTTTCATGCCGAGGGCCTGCTCCAGGCCCTGGGCCACGTCCTTGCCCAGCGACCCGATTTCCCGATTCATGGCGATCAGCGGCATGCCGCGTCCCTCCCCTATGCGCTATCTTAATCGGCCTTGGCGCCGTTCAGTAAAACCAGCGACGCGGCGCTTAGGAATTGAAGTTGGTCAGTACCTGCCCGGGGCCCTTGGCCATCGGCAGATAGTCCTTGCCGTCGTGCACCTGCGCGCCGTTCACCCAGACGCCGTGCACCCCGACCGGGTGGCGGATCATGCGGCAGCCTCCGCCGGGGAGGTCGTTCTGCTTTTTCAGCCCGGAGATCCCCACCGTGGAAGGATCGAACAGGACCATATCGGCAAAGCAACCCACCTCCAGCTTCCCCCGCTGCGGAATCCGGTATTTCTGCGCCGGATCGCTGGTCAGCTTGCGCACGCCCTCGGCGAGGCTGAAGGTGCCGGTCTCGCGTACCCAGTGCTGCAGGAAATGCAGGCCGAAGCCCGCGTCGCAGAAGTAGATCAGGTGCGCGCCGGCGTCCGAGAGCGCCACCACGCCCTGCGCGTGCCTGAGCAGCGGCGCGACGCCGGCGTCGTTGTTCTGGAACAGCTTGCCGATCATTTGCTGGTCGAGCGGCAGGTCGAAGAAATAATCCACGGGGTCTGCCCCCCTTTCTCTTGCCAGTGCGCTGATCGACCGTCCATCGAGCTCGATCTTGCTCCAGTCGCCGTAGAACAGGATGCCCTGCTTCGGCTGCTTCAGATTCTCACGGAAACGGGAACGAAAACCGGCATCCCTGTAAATGGCCGCACGCTCCTCCGGCTTCGCCGCCTTGATGCGGTCGAAGGCGTCGTGCGAATACAGCAGGTAGGGCTCGGCGAGCGTGAAATCGAAGGACAGCGGCTGGCAGCTGGTGTGGATGTAGACCTCGCGGCCGCGAGCGCGCGCCGCCGCGCAGCGCTCGTAGTAGGTGATCGCCTTCTGCGGCTCGGCGTCGTTGTACATCGTCAGTACCGTCACCATGAACACCGGCCGGCCGGTGTCGGCGGCGATGGCTTCCATGTATTCGGTCGAGCCGCGCGGGCCGGTGGCCATGACGAAGATTCCTTTTGATTTTTCTCCCAGGGGTTTTACAAGAGAATGAAGTTCAGCATCGGTCGCAATCGTGGAAGGCATCGGCCTGCCGGCCCAGCCGGCATGGTTGGGCGAGAACGAGGAGGAGAAGCCGATCGCGCCCGCGTCCATCGCCTCGCGCACCATCGCCTGCATCTTTTCGAGCTGCAACGCGGAAGGCGTCGCGCGCGTGGAAGCCTCCTCGCCCATCACCGCGCTGCGAATGGTCGAATGCTGCGCCAGCACCGCGACGTTGGCGCAGGGCCCGATGCGCCGCAGCTGGTCCAGGTAGCCGCCGAAGGATTCCGCCTCCCAGCGCACGCCGCTCTCGAGCGCGCCGAGATCCATGCCCTCCACCACGGACAGATTGCGCAGCACCGTTTCGCGCTGCGGCTCGGGGCACGGCGCGATGCCGAAGCCGCAGTTGCCCAGCACCGCGGTGGTCACGCCCAGCGCCGGCGAAGGCGACAGCGTGCGGTCCCAGGTGACCTGGGCGTCGTAGTGGGTGTGGAGATCGACGATGCCGGGCATCAGGGCGAGCCCGGCGGCGTCGACAACTGTTTTTGCCTGGCCGCTTACCTTTCCGGTCGCGGAAATTCTTCCGTCCTGGACGGCGACATCCCCGTTGAACGAAGAGCCCAGTCCATCGTAAACGGTCGCCCCGCGGATCAGCAGGTCGTGCACTTCAGCCGTCGGCTCAGGTGATGACCCGGTCGGCGCGCTGCAGCACCGCCTTCGGGATCTGCAGCCCGTGCGTGCCCGCGCTGCGGGTATTGATCACCAGCTCGAACTTCTGCACCCGCTCGACGGGGATGTCGGAAGCCTTCGCGCCCTTCAGGATGCGGTCGACCATGCGCGCGGCGCGGCGGTGCGACTCGGCAACGTCGACGCCGTAGGTCAACACCGCGCCCGCCTCGGCCCACTCGACGCGGTGCGCAACCAGCGCCAGGCCATTCAGCGCGGCCATGTTCGCGACCTCCCGCCGTCGGCCGATGAGCGCGAACGACGCCGTGACTTCGGCCACGGTCAGGCCGGCGCGCTTGAAATTGGCGAGGATGCGCGCGATCGCCTCGAAATTCGTGAATTCCGCCGTCACCAGCTCGATGCCGTGGGCGCGCGCGGCTTTTTCGTGCGCCGCCTTGCGGCTCTGGTATTCCTGCGCGCCGCGGTCGAAGATCGAGCCCATGCGCTTCAACTGCGGCAGCGCCTGGCGCACCAGCTCGAAGCGCTTCGGCGCCGCATCGCCTATCACCTGCAGGATGCCCGTGGCGTTGCGCCCGGGCTTGGCGAGCGAGGCCACGAGCCCTGCGCTCACCGGATCCACCGTGGTGGTGAACACCATCGGCAACGCGTTTTCGTTTTCCTTGAGCACAGCGGCCGCGAGGCTTGCGGTGGTGGCGTAGATCAGGTTCGGCTCGCGGCCCGCCGCGATGCTCGCCATGGTGGCGAGATACTGCCGCGTGCCCTTGCCGGAGTGCCGGTCGTACGCGATGTTCTTGCCTTCGACCCAGCCGCTGCGCGCCAACTGTTCGAAGAAGGGCCGCACCACCGGTTCGTCGTCCTCCGACTCGCCGGCGTAGAGCACGGCCACCGTGGGAATTTTCGCCGCTTGCGCGAAAAGAAAACGCGGCGAGGCGAACCCACATCCCATCGCTGCCAGCAGAATTCTGCGCTTGTTCATGCCGTGCGCCTTCACGCGGTCACCACCCTTCAAGCACCAGCTTGCCGATGACGTGGCCCTCTTCCAGCATTTTATGCGCCCGCCTCAGGTTCGCGGCGTCGATTTTGCCCAGGTTCGCCGTCAGCGTGGACTTCAGCACGCCGGCTTCGATCAATCCGGCCGCCTCGTCGAGCAGCACGTGCTGCGCCGCCATGTCCGGGGTCTGGAAGGTCGAGCGCGTGAACATGCCCTCCAGGCAGACCGCAATGCTCTTGTCGTGCAGGATCGAGAGGTCCACCGGCTTCGCGGTGCGCACGATCATGCCGATCTTGCCTTGGGGTTTGACCAGCTTGGGGAAGGCAGGCCAATACAGATCTGAAGATGAAAAACACAAAACAAAATCAAATTCCCCTTCAATTGGCCTCGAATGGTCCACCGTTTCATCGGCGCCTAGGCCCTTGCACCAGGCAATGGACTCCGGGCGCGAGGCGCTCGCGGTCACCTTCAGACGCGCGAGTTTCTTCGCCAGCTGGATCGCGATCGAGCCCACACCGCCCGCGCCGCCCAGGATCAGCACGCGCTTGCCCGCATGCGCACCCGCTTTGCCGATGCCCATGCGCTCGAACATCAGCTCCCACGCCGTGAGCGTGGTGAGCGGCAGCGCCGCGGCTTGCGGAAATGACAGCGTCGCCGGCTTGCGGCCGACGATGCGTTCATCCACAAGGTGGAACTGGCAGTTGGCGCCCTGGCGGATCACGCTGCCCGCGTAGCACACCGGGTCGCCCGCCTTGAACAGCACGCAGTCTGGACCATGTCCCACGACCACGCCGGCGGCGTCCCAGCCGAGGATCTTCGGCGTCTTCTCCACCAGGTCCTTCGGCGCCCGGCGCTTGGTGTCCACCGGATTGACCGAGATCGCCTTTACCTCCACCAGCAGATCGTGGCCCGTGGCGACGGGGGTATCGACTTCCAGATCGAGCAGCGACTCCGGGTGGTCGATCGGGAGGTACTTGTAGAGGCCGATGGCTTTCATGGCATTCCCTGGTAACCAGCTTCGCGCTGGTGGCGGATCGCCACGACGCGCACCATATTCTGCACCCGCGAGTGCTCGTATAGCGCGACATAGCCCGAACTGCCGTGCGAAATCACCAGTTCCCACAAGAGCGTAGCAAAAAAAAAGCCCGGCAGGGCCGGGCTCTTTCTGGACAGCGGTAGTTGCTTTATTTACTTCTTGGCTTCGGCTTTCTTGGCTTCCTGCTTCGCTTTGCCCTTGCCCTTGCCTTTGCCCTCGGACTTCTTGCCTTCGCCCTTCGCCATGGTCTTGGTGGGCTCTTTCTTCGGCTCGGCTGCCTTCGCCGGGGCGGCGGGAGTCGCTGGAGTCGCCGGGGCCGCCTTGGCGGGTTCGCCCTTGGCGGAAGTCGCCGGCGTCGCTGGGGCCGCCGGCGTCGCCGCCTTCGGGGCCTGCGCGAGCGCCGCGCCACTGAACGCGAGTGCGACCGCTATTGCGATGATGCTTTTCATAGTGCCTGTTCCTTCCTCAAGATAAGTGGGTTCCTGCAGCCTGCTTACTTCTTGGCTTCGCCCTTCGCGGCGGCCTTGGCGGCTGCCTTCTTCTCCATGGCGGCTTTCTTGGCCGCGGCGCGCTTTTCCTGTGCGGCTTTCTTGTCGGCTGCAGCTTTTTCCTGCTTGGCCTTCTTCTCGGCGGCTTTCTTCTCCTGCATGGCCTTCTTGTCGGCGGCTTTCTGCGCTGCCATGGCCTTCTTGTCGGCCTTGGCATCGGCCTTCGCCGGGGCCGCGGGCGCGGCTGCGGGGGCCGGGGCTGCTGCGGGCGCCGCCTTCGGGGCCGGGGCCTGCGCGAGCACGGCGCCGCTGAACGCGAGCGCCACTACGGTTGCGATAATGCTTTTCATTGGTGTCCTGGTCCTGGTTATGGGGAAATTTCCCGTGCCCCTTTAACGCGGCACGCGGCAAAGCGATGACATGGGATAAAATCTCAAACAAATCATACGCTTCGCCATGTCCATCCCCCCCAAGAAGGCGCCCCACGTCGCCTCTACCAGCAACTTCATCAAGCAGGTCATCGAAGCTGACCTCGCCTCCGGCAAGCACGTCAAGGTCCGGACCCGGTTCCCGCCTGAGCCCAACGGCTACCTGCACCTGGGGCACGCCAAGTCCATCCTGCTCAATTTTGGCCTGGCCAAGGAGTACGGCGGCAACTGCAACCTGCGCTTCGACGACACCAACCCGGAGAAGGAAGAGCAGGCGTACGTCGATTCCATCATCGAATCGGTGAGCTGGCTCGGCGCCGACTTCGGCGGCAAGGCGCTCTACGCCTCCGACTACTTCGACTTCATGTACCAGTGCGCCGAGCACCTCGTCACCTCCGGCAACGCCTACGTCGACAGCCAGTCCGCCGACGAGATGAAGCGCAACCGCGGCGACTTCACGCACCCCGGCATTGATTCGCCTTTTCGTTCTCGCCCTTCTTCTGAGAATTTAGATTTACTAAAAAAAATGCGTGCTGGTGAGTTCCCCGATGGAGCTCATGTCCTGCGCGCCAAGATCGACATGAAGTCGCAGAACATGAACCTGCGCGACCCGGCGATCTACCGCATCAAGAAAGCCACCCACCACCGCACCGGCGACAAGT
>CAZTSJ010000201.1:0-48629 GCA_964616875.1 uncultured Bordetella sp.
CGGCCTCGAGCAGCCGGGGCGCGAGGAGCGCACCGGGCTTATCCTGCCGCCGCACATCGATCTCAAATCAATTGCGCCGGGAAAGACGTTATCGGCGATGCTGGAGGCGGGCGAGCTCGACGGCGTGGCCGCGGCGCGGCCGCCGTCGTGCTTCCTGCGCGGTGCGCCCAACGTGGCCCGCCTGTTTCCCGACTTCCGCAAGGCCGAGCAGGAGTACTTCAAGCGCACCCGCATCTTTCCAGTGATGCACGCCATCGGCATCCGCAAGCCGCTGCTGGAGAAGCATCCGTGGCTCGCGGTCAACGTTATGAAGGCTTTCGCGCGTGCCAGGGAACTGTGCTGGCACGCGCTCGGGCAGATCGGCCACCTGTACAACAGCCTTCCCTGGGGCGTGGCCGACTTCGCCGAAGCCCGAGCGTTGATGGGCGAGGACTACTGGAGCTACGGCCTCCAGGCGAACCGCCACGTGCTGGACGCGTTCACCCGCTACCACCAGGAGCAGGGCCTCTCTGCGCGGAGGGTCTCGCCCGAAGAGATGTTTGCGCCTTCGGCCTGCGACCTCAGCCGGATCTGACTACTGCAGGAGATAGGAAACCTGGTTCATCCGGGTTTTCCGTGGGTCACCGGATCCTCCGCTAGATTGACCTGGGCGACGCGCCGGCGGCTGGGCCCGTCGCCGCGAAGCGCAGCCACCAGCCGCGCGCGCCGTGGTACAGGCGCCACAGCGACCAGCCCCGGGCGAGCCAGGTGAGCGCACGCCTCGGGCGCAGGGCGGCGAGCAGCGCCACGCCCGCAATGGCGATCAACGGCTGCCGCTGGGCCGCTTCCATCGCGCGGCGCACGGTGCGCAGCAGCGTCATCGCGAGGGCGCTTGCGCCGTCGGCGGGCGCGAGCAGCGCGGCGAGAGTTGCGCGTTCGGCCTGCGCGCGCGCTGCGAGGCGCGCGCGGTGCTCGGCAAGGGCCAGGAGGCGCTCTCGCATCATGGCTGGCCCAGCGTGTCGCGGTCGCGCTCGAGTTCGGCGAGCGTCGCGGCGAGCAGTTTCGGCCGCTCGCGCAGGCGCATGCGCGCCATCAGCGCGGCGCCGGCGCCGATGGCGATGAACAGCGCCGCGAGCAATCCGGCTGCGAGCAGGCGGTTCGAGTCCCAGAAGAGCAGGACCACCAATATCGCGATGAACACGATCGCGATGCCGAGGAAGAAGAGTGCCGCCGCGAGCCAGATCAGGATTTCGATCAGCCGCAGCCCCTGCTCTTCGAGCTCGGTGGCGGCGAGCCGCGTCCGCGTCAGGGCGAATGACAGCAGCGTGCGTGCGAATTCCCTGACCGGGCCGAGCATCGATTGTCTTTCGCCGCCGTTGGCAGGACGGGCCGAGGCCCGTCGCTGCGCGGGCGCCGGATCAGCGGCGGCTGATCAGGATGCCGAGCAGCACGCCGGCCATGGCGGCGATGCCGACCGCCTGCCAGGGGTTCTCGTGCACGTATTCGTCGGTCACCTTGGCGGCCTGCTTGGTTTTCTCGACCAGCACGCGCTCGGCTTCGGTGAGCTTCACCTTGGCGCTTGCGAGGGAGGCCGTGATGCGCTCGCGCGCGGCGGAGACTTTTTCGCCCGCCTGCGCGGCGGTGGCGCGCAGCAGTTCTTCTGCATCGGCGACCACCACTTTCAGGTCGGCGACCAGTTTTTCCTTGCTCACATCGTTGCTTGCGGATTGGGTATTCATTTCGGACTTCCTGACGGTACTTGGGGGAGGGGGAGGCTACCGGTTTTTGCACCTCATGGCAACGGCATGGCGCACCGTGACGGTGCCCATTCACGGGGCGGGTAAGATGGCGCCCCGATGGCGCTCGCCGACTACGCCGCAGCGTTCCGCAGCCGCAAAATTGGGCTGCTGTTGCTACTGGGATTCGCCTCCGGCCTGCCGCTCGCGCTCACCGCGGGCACCTTGCAGGCCTGGCTCGCCGCCGAGAACGTGGACATCGTCGCCATCGGCTGGTTCGCGCTGGTCGGGCAGCCTTATACCTACAAGTTTTTCTGGGCGCCGTTCATGGACCGCTATGTGCCGCCGTTCCTCGGCCGGCGGCGGGGCTGGCTGCTCGTGACCCAGCTCGCTCTGGCGGCGGCGATCGCGTTCATGGGCACGCTCTCGCCTGTGGACTCGGCGTGGTTGCTGGGCGGCGCTGCGCTGACAGTCGCGTTCCTTTCGGCCTCGCAGGACATCGTGTTCGATGCCTTGCGCGCCGACTGGTTGGAGCGCGACGAACGCGGTGCCGGCGCGGCGGTGTCGGTGCTCGGCTACCGCATCGCGATGCTGATCTCGGGCGCGGGCGCGCTGATCCTCGCCGACCAGTGGCTCGGCTGGCAGGCGACCTACTGGCTGATGGCCGCGCTGATGGGCGTGGGCATGGTGGCGACCTGGTTCGTGCTCGAGCCCGAAGTAAAAGGCGGCGCGCCGAAAACGCTCGATGCCGCCGTGGTGCAGCCCTTTGCCGAATTCTTCACGCGCAAAGGCGCGATAGCGCTGCTGGTGCTGGTCGTGCTCTACAAGCTGGGCGATGCCTTCGCCGGCAACCTCACCACCACCTTCCTCCTGCGCGGCCCGGGTTTTTCGCTCACCGAGGTCGGCGCCATCCACAAGTGCTTCGGCCTTGCTGCCACCATCCTCGGCGCGCTCGCCGGTGGTGCGCTGATGGCGAAGATGCGCCTGTACCGCGCGTTGCTCATCTTCGGCGTGCTGCAGGCGATCACCAACCTGGGCTTCATGCTGCTCGCCGCGAGCGGCAAGAGCTACGCGCTCATGGTCACGGTCATCGGCCTGGAGAACCTCTGCGGCGGCATGGGCACCGCCGCCTACGTCGCGCTCCTGATGGCGCTCTGCGACCGGCGTTTCTCCGCGACGCAGTACGCGCTCCTGAGCGCGCTTTCCGCCGTCGGGCGCGTCTACGTCGGCCCCGCCGCCGGCTACCTCGTCGCCGGTTTCGGCTGGATTCAGTTCTTCTTCTTCACCTTCCTCATCGCCCTGCCGGGCTTGGCGCTGCTGGTCTGGATGCGCAAACGCATCGACCAACTGGATAGCACCACTTAGAGTCCGTCGTTCCCGCGAAAGCGGGAACCCACATGTAGTATCAGCTTGCGCGAGCCGATTTCACGCGCGCGCGGGCCGGGCGCGAGGCCGGACGCGAAGATCGCTTCGCCAGCCATTTGCCGAACGAGGCCCGGCTTTCTCCGGACGGCTTGCCCGCCAGCAAGCCTTCGACGCTGATGTCTTCGTCGAGATCCGTCCAGTGGATACCCAGACCGCGGCCGATCAGCCGCCAGCGCTTGCGCTCTGCCGGGGTGGCGCGCAACAGCCGCGGGTACCACGCGAGCGGCGCCGAAATGCTTCGCCCGTCGCTCAAATCGACGCGAAGCGTGTCGTCCGAGACGGTCACGTCTTCGGCAAATGGCACTTCCATCTCAATGGCCGAAGTACTCATTCCAGGCCTCCATGAGTTCAACCTGTCGATCACCAATCAGTCTCTCAAGCCGGATGATTTCCACCCGCGAAAAGCCGCCAATACGCTGTAGCCGAACTGGATCGAGCCAGAATTTCGCGATCCTATCATCCCGCTCGACGTGGACATGCGGCGGCTCGCCACGGTCCCCGGCGTAGAAGAACAGGCGATATGGGCCGGACCTCAATACTGTTGGCACGGCACGGCTCGGAAACCGGCGCTTGTCGCTTCACGCATGCCTCCTTCAACGACGATCCATCGGCCAAGGTTGACCGCCCGAACTGCGGGCCGGTCGGTCAGCCAAGCTTCGCGCCGCGCTCCTTCAGCAACCGGCGCAGCACCGAACGGTGACAGCGCGCCTCATCCTCGCAATAGCAGCCGACCGAAAAGTCCGCTTCGTGCGAGAGCGCCGCAAGCAGATCGAGCGTCCGGCTCGCCTCCGGGCTGGACATTTCCTTCTTGTAGCGATTCTCGAACACGCTCCATTCGCGATCCGTTTCCGCCTTGCGGCCGAGATTTACCGTCACTTTGCTCGGCGCCAGGTTGGGAAACCACACGTCGTACCAGTTCCCCGACGCGAACTTCTCTTTCGGCACCCCGCGCGGCGGATGCCGCACCGTACCGATGCGCAGGCCCTCACCGCGCAGTCTTGGCGTGCCGAGGCGGACGATTCTTGCTGTCATTAACGTGGAGCCCACCGGCGCGCGCCGCGCCTCATTGCGCGCGTCCGCATGCGGCGCAAAGTTGGGCAGCGGTCCATCATTCAATTACTTGGTCGGCTCGCAGCAGCAGGGACTGTGGGATCCTGAGCCCGAGCGCTCTAGCCGTTTTCATGTTGATGACGTACTCGAAGCGCGTCGGCTGCTCGACGGGAAGGTCGGCGGGCTTTGCTCCTTTGAGGATCTTGTCCACGTAGGTCGCCGCCTTTCGGTAGGACTCCTCGATGTTCGCGCCGTACGACATCAGGCCTCCTTCGTCCGTGAAATTCTTGAAAAAGTAGATGGCGGGCAGGCGCTTACTCGCTGCGAACGAAACCAACTTTGATCGAGCGACAAAAAGAAACGGGTCGGTCGACACGATTATCCCCTGCGCGCCGCTTGCGGCGATGGCGGCAAGCGCCCGTTCCAGCTCCGCAGGATTGCCGGCGTCGAAGATGTCGATCCGGACGTTCATGCGCGGCGCGGCGGCCTCGATGCCCTTGAAATACGGCGAATTGGATCGGTTCGATCGATTCGCCAGCACCGCAACGTGCGCGATGCCGGGCACTGCGTCCTTGAGCAGTTCCAGCCACTTGCCGCCGAAGGACGGGTCGCTCACGCCGACCGCGCTGCCAGTGACGTTGCCGCCGGGCCGCGCGAGGCTTGTCACGATTCCCGACGCCACCGGATCCCCCACACCGGCGAATACGATCGGGACCGTGGTGCTCGCCCTCTTTGCGGCGGCGGCGACCGCGGGCGACCCGGCAACCAGCACGTCGACCCTCAATCCGACCAGCTCGGCGACGAGATCCGGAATCTTATTGAGCTGGCCTCCGGCAAAGCGAGCTTCGAGGACGACATTCTTGCCCTCGACGTAGCCCAAGTCCCTGAGTCCCTGGCGAAACGCCCGCGTTGCAGAACTGTCCGAAGCCTGGCTTGCCGCAACGAACCCCACACGAGGCACCTTCGCCGCCTGCTGAGCCTCGGCTGCGATCGCCGTCGCGAGCACGAGAGCTGCGGCAGCGAAGCGGACGATGGTCTTCACGCGGCACCAATCCAATTCTGTTCTACCAGATCTCGCGCCGTCATTGCTGCGAATTGCGTGCACTGACTGCCTAACTAGGAGTAGACCGCACGTTGCGGCCTGGGAAAGCATATACCTGTAGATGCAAACATCCAATTCTGGATGCATACATCTGCCGGCACATATTTGAAATGGACCCCCGCTTCCGCGGGGGCGACGGCGACTGTTTTTACCTAGGCGCTGACGCGGTAGACGGCGAGACTGCCGAGGAGATTGGGGAGAACGGAAACGGGATCGCCGTTGGTGAGGACGACGCGCTCGAGGATGCGCAGGCCGAGCTTGGCGCAAAGGGCTTCGAAATCCACCAGGGTGCAGTGGTGCACGTTGGGCGTGTCGTACCACTGGTAGGGGAGTTCCTTCGACACGGGCATGTGGCCGGCGAAGGCGATCTGGATGCGCGCGCGCCAGTAGCCGAAGTTGGGGAAGGAGACGATGGCTTCGCGGCCGACGCGAAGCATTTCCTTCATGAGCGGTTCCTGGCGGTGGATGGTCTGCAGGGTTTCCGAGAGGATCACGTAGTCGAAGGAACGGTCGGCGAAGGCGGCGAGGCCGTCTTCAAGGTCCATCTGCAGGACGTTGACGTCGTTGCGGATGCACTCGATCACTTTGGCGTCGTCGATCTCGACGCCGTAGCCGGGCGCCTGGCGCGTCTGCCACAGGTGCTTGAGCAGGACGCCGTCGCCGCAGCCCAGGTCCAGCACCCGCGACCCGGGCGCGACCCAATGCGCAATGGTTTCGCTGTCAGTCATAGCACGATGTTGCCGAAGTAAGCGCGCAGGGCGCCGAAGTAACGCGCGTCATCCATGAGGAAGGCGTCGTGCCCCTGCGGCGCATCGATCTCGAGGTAGGACACCACGCGCCGGTTGTCGAGCAGCGCGCGCACGATTTCGCGCGAGCGCGCCGACGAG
Organism: uncultured Bordetella sp.; assembly: GCA_964616875.1. Taxonomy (GTDB): domain Bacteria; phylum Pseudomonadota; class Gammaproteobacteria; order Burkholderiales; family SG8-39; genus RBG-16-66-20. The sequence goes on from CAZTSJ010000201.1 coordinate 6,180, forward strand.
AAGCGCCAGTCGGAGGTGAAGGAGACGACGAGGAAATCGGCCTGCGCGCGCGCGAAGGCTTTCGACAGGTCGCCGCCGAACTGCGCCGCCGGGTCGTAGTAGTCGAGCGCCTTGGTGATGCGCAGGTAGGTATTGGCGTCGAAGTAGGTCGAGAACTTGTCGCCCTGGTGGCGCAGGTAGGACTCGATCTCGAAGTCGATGTCGAAATCGTAGCCCGGCGTCGCGCGCCGCAGCACGCGGCCGAATTTCTCCATCATCGCGTCGTCCGACAGGTAGGTGATGTGCCCGATCATGCGCGCGATGCGCAGCCCGCGCACCGGCACCACGCCTTTTTCGTAGTAGTGCCCGCCGTGGAAATCCGGGTCGGTCATGATCGCCTGGCGCGCGACTTCGTTGAAGGCGATGTTCTGCGCCGAGAGGCGCGGCGTGGCGGCGATGACGATGGAGTTGCGCACCCGCGCCGGGTAGGAGAGGGCCCACTGCAGCGCCTGCATGGCGCCCAGGCTGCCGCCCATCACCGCGGCGAAGCTCTCGATGCCCAGGTGATCGGCGAGGCGCGCCTGCGCCGCGACCCAGTCCTCCACCGTCACCAACGGGAAATCCGCGCCCCAGGGCTTGCCGGTGGCGCGATTGGTCGAGGTGGGCCCGGTCGAGCCGAAGCAGGAGCCGATGTAGTTGTTGCCGATGACGAAGAAGCGGTCGGTGTCGAGCGGCTTGCCGGGTCCCACCATGTTGTCCCACCAGCCGAGGTTTTCCGGTTCGCTGGCGTAGGTGCCGGCGACGTGGTGCGAGGCGTTCAACGCATGGCAGACCAGAACCGCGTTCGAGCGCGCGGCGTTCAGCTTGCCGTAGGTCTCGAAGGCGATGTCGAATTCGGGCAGCACGGCGCCGCTCTGCAGCTTGAGCGGCTCGGTGAAGCTTGCCATTTGCGGCGCAACGATCACGGCGGTTCCTGTAAACGAAAAGCCCGTTCAGCTTGCGCAGAAACGGGCTTCGGCAACCGGTCTCTTTAGCGGTATTTGTAGAGCGCCCGCAAGCTGAACTTCAAATCGGCGCTGAAAGGCTAGTGTAGCATTTCCATACCAAGGGGGAGCGTATGAGCCCATTAGCACGGCTGGCCCTTATTTTTGCACTGCTTGTTCCGTTGACGTCGGCAGCACAGGTCGCGCCCGCCTGGGAGGCGGCACGCGCGGAAATCCTCAAGGATTACGCCAAGCAGCAACCCGGTGACAAAGTGCTCGAAGTGACGGGCCCCGAGAGGCGCGAAGCGATCATCATCGCGATCCGCTACTACGGCTCGGCGCTGGTGCAGCGCAAGGATGGTTCCAAGAGCCGCGACAGGGTGCTGGTCGAATACCGGCTCGTGGGCAGCCGCTGGGAGCTCGAACGGGTGCACGTCTACGAGCAGCAGGCGCTCGCGGATCTCGCGCCGCCCTCGGCGCAGGAAGCGCAGAAAATCCTGCTCGCCGCCTGGCAGGGCGCCAAGTGCGAGGCTTTCGACGGCCTCGCGGTGGCGATCGACGGCGAGCCGAAGTACCAACTGGAAACCACCGCGGACCGCGCCAATGCCAAGCGCTGGTTCGTCTACAGCGTGAAGGTGTCCGCGAAAGGCAACGGCAAGTTCCGCCTGAGCGAGGACGGCACGGCCTACGTCAACGCGACCCAGAACATGCTGCTGTGGAACCCGGTGCAGAAATCCTGGTCGGTGGAAGCGCGCCATCTACGTTGCACTGGTTTTACCAAGGGAAATTAATTTTATTTTGCAAGAGAACAATCCCGCGTCTCGTTCATGTCGCGGATCATGTTGGCGTCGGGTACCCAGTTGCCGCCCTCGAGCTTGAGCACCGAGGAATAGTCCTCGGGCGTGCAGCGGTATTTCTTCTGGTACATGGAGCGGCTGCCCTTGTCGGTGCCGGTGGCGGTGATCGCCAGCTTGTAGGTGATCCAGCGACGGTCCTGCGACTGCTTGGGCTCGCTCTTGAGCACCTCGATCGAGTGCACGTCGAAGTCCGGCCGGATTTTTTTCCATGCCGCGGTGAAGATCGCCACAGCCTGCGCGCCGGTGGGCAGGTCGCCCGCCTTGGCGGCGCTCAAGTCCTCGGACTTGCCCACCACCACCTGCTTGAAGCGCCAGGCGCCGCCGATGTTCTCGAACAGCGACGCCATCTGGAAGCGCGCCTGGGTCTTGTTGGCGCGCTCCACCGTGACGTCGGCCACCTGGCGCGCGAACGCGCCCTGGCGCTCGATGACGCGCGTCTCCCAGACCCAGCCCCAGGAAGCGTCCACCTCGGTGGTGCGTTCGCTGCTGTAATACTGCACCGGCCCCTTCTGCTCGATCTTGATGATTTTTTCCGCAGGATAGGTCTTCTTCCAGTGCGCTTCGAGCTGCCCCCGCACCGTTGGCCAACTGATGGCGCTGCCCTGGGCGTTCGCCGCGGCACAAAATCCGGCGCAGAAGATTGCGATGGCAAGGTGAATCATGGCTCCTCCTTCGGGTTCAGATCCTGAACGATTCCATGGTTTCGGGTGCGAACAGCGCCGCGGGTGAAATCCGTTTCCTGGACAAGCCCTGCTCGCGGTGATAGCGCAGGAAGGTCTCGAGCACGTGGCGGTTGGGTTCAAGGCCATAGCTCCACCAATCGGCGCCCATTTCGCGCTTCGCCTCTTCAACGTGCGCCACGAGCCAGGGCAGCATGGCTTTGAGCGCCGCGGTCTCGCCCAAATCGGCGTAGGTTTTTTTCTGCGCGGCCGCGAAAGCCTTCATGAGTGAGCCCGCGATCCACGGGTGCTTGCGGTACAGCTCGCGTCGGATCACCACCGTATGCATGATCGGGAAAATGCGCGTGCGCCGGTAATAGTCCAGCTCCACCGCGGCGAAATCCTTGAACAGGCGCCGCACCGCCTTCGGGCGCGAATGAAGAGTGGAGGGCGCGCGCGCGCTGTGCAGCGCATCAATATCGCCATCTTCGAGCATGCTTGCGAGCGTCTGCCGCGGGCCGATCGGCTTGACGCGGAATTTCGCCGGCAGGCTGAGTTTCAGTTTCTCCACGCGGCCCGTTTCTTCCAGCCCGCCGCTCAGGTAGCGCGGGCTGTGCGGCGCGACGCCGAATTCATCGGCCAGCATGCCGCGGATCCAGACCGCTGCGGTCATCTGGTACTCGGGCACGCCGATGCGCTTCTTCGCGAGCTGTTCAGGGCGCGTGATGCCGCTCCTGGCCGAGACGAAGATGCACGAGTGACGGAAAAAACGCGACGGGAACACAGGAATGGCGATAAAGGGGGGATCCTTTTGCTGCAGCGAGAGCACGTAGGAGGAAAGCGACATCTCGGCGCAGTCGAACTCGCGCTGGCGCAGCATGCGAAAGAACGTCTCCTCGACCGGCAGGTTGAGGTACGCGAGGTCGATGCCCTCGGCTCGCACGCTGCCGTCCGCAAGCGCGCGCGTGCGGTCATAGTCCCAGCAAGCGAGAGAGAGCTTGAGCTTTGCCATCGGGGAAATTAGTATACTTTTCCGCTAAGAGGCCGCGACGATGAAAATACTGCTGGTATTCATGCTGGTTCTGTCGGGTTCTGCCAGCGCGCAGGAATGGCCGGCCAAACCCATCAGAATGGTGGTGCCCTATGCCGCGGGCGGGCTGCCCGACACCATGACGCGGATTCTCGGCGTGCGCCTGAGCGAGGCGATCGGGCAGCAGGTGGTGGTGGAGAATCGCGGCGGCGCCGGCGGCATATCGGGCACCGAGGCGGTGGCGAAATCCCTACCGGACGGTTACACCCTTCTGGTGGCAGATGTCGGGCAGGTGGCCATCAACCCGCATCTGTACGCGAATCTTCCCTACGACCCGCAGAAGGATCTCGCCGCGGTCACGCTGCTCGGCACGACTTCGCTTTTCCTCGTAGCGCACCCCGGCGTTCCGGCCACGAGCTTCAATGAACTGGTCGCGCTGGCACGTTCGCGTCCCGGGCAGCTCAACTATGGTTCTTCGGGCAGCGGCAGCATCCACCACCTCGCCACCGAGGCGCTCAAGGCCGCGCTCAAGCTTGAAATCGTTCACGTGCCCTACAAGGGCATGGGCCAGGCGGTGCCGGCGCTGCTCGGCGGGCAGGTGTCGTTCCTCTTTTCCGCGCTGCCGGCGATCGATTCGCACGTCAAGGCGGGCAAGCTGAAGCTGCTCGCGATCAGCACGCCGAAGCGCTCGGCGCAGGCGCCGGATGTGCCCACGGTCGCCGAGCTCGGCGTGCCGGGCTACGATTTCGGGCCCGAAATCGGCGTGCTCGCGCCCGCGGGGACGCCGCCCGCCCTGGTCGCCAGGATCTCGGCCGAAATCGCCAAGGCGGTGAGGGCGCAGGATGTCTCGCAGCGCTTTGTGCAGCTGGGCATCGAACCCGTCGGCTCGACGCCCGAGCGTTACAACACGATGATTCGCGCCGCCTACGATCGTTACGCGCAGGTGGTGAAGACTTCGGGGGCGAAGGCGGAATGAAGGCGGTCCACTCTGAACTCAAGCGCCTGATCGACGCGGCCGCGCCCTACTGGGCGGGCGAAGCGGAAGTGTTTCGCAGCTACTGGAACTGGGAGCGGCGCAGCCGCGAGTCCGACCGCCGCTGGCTCGCATTGCAGTGTTCGAAGGAAATCTGGGGCTCCGGCCTCGCGCCGCTGGACAAGGGTATTTTCCTCGGCCCCGCCGAAGCGCTGGTGGCCGCGTTTCCGCGCATCGACATCGAGCTCGACCGCCACGCCGTGCTCGACATCGCCGAAGGCCTGCGCGCCGAGTTCGCGCACTACTGCGCCTTTGCCGACGCCCACGATGCGCTGGCGCTGCCCGGCGAGCCCAGGCTCAACCCGCACGCGGTGAAGACCGCCTGGAAGGAAGACCTCGAACTCTCGGCGCTGCGCTTTGCGCACAAGAAAGAGAATGCGAAGCTCGGCGACCGGGCAACCCGTTTCACCGAGGGTGGCTACTGCACGCTGTTTTCCGAAGGCCAGAAACTGAAGCACAGCACGCAAGGGCCGCATGGCCGGGCCAACGCGCTGATTGCAGAAGCTTGCGCGAGCGTCTACGAGGATGAATTCGGCCACATGCTGAAGGGCATCATCGGCCTGGAGGCCGACGGGCTCGCCGCGGCGGACTGGTCCACGCTCCAGCGCATGGCGATCGACCAGCTGCGCGCCCGCATCCACATGCGCAACGCGCAGTTCGGCGCTCCGCTTGCAGGCGCCGCGCTCGAGCGCGCGCTGGCGGGCCGCTGCAATCCGGTCGTGTTCGACTACGGCAAGGCGCGGCTGGCGGCCTAGCTCTGCTGGTCGAGCTGGAGTTGCGCGCTCAACGTCGCTTCCCTGGGCAGTGCGAGAGACAGCACGCGGCCGCCTTTCGCCTGCGAAAGGCACTGGCAGCGGGGAAAATTCAGGTACTGGCCGACCCAGGATCCGTCGGCTGCGGCGCGGATGTCGCTCAGCGAAAACACGTCCAGAGGGCTGTTCAATCCGGTCTGCAATGACTTTCCCAGCGCTTCGCGCGCGGTCCACAGGACACAGCAGGCCGTCGCATCATCCACGCCGCCCGTCGCGAGCCAGGTCAGTTCCGGGGGCGAGGCCCCCAGTTCGCCGATGATGGTTGCGGCGGAGACGGCAGCGACGGTTTCCAGGTCGATGCCCATCGGGTACTGCGCCGGAAACGCCAGCGCCACCGCGAGACCGTGCGAGTGGCTCACGCTCACCTGCGTGGCGCCCGCGTGTGGATGCTGCACGAGCGGCTGGCCGTAGATGCCGGAGCGGATTTCGATCCGCCGCAGGTCGGGCTCCTCGAGCAGCGCGCCGAGCGCGCGCTTGGCGGCCAGGCGGCCCAGCAGGAAGGACTCCTGTTTCGCGGCGAACTTGAAGCCCGCGAGTTGCGCTTTTTCATTCGCGCTGAGGAATTCTTCTGCCGCTGTCGCCTCCACCGCGGCAAAGCAGATCCGCTGCTCGCTGCCGCCATGGCGCAGTAGCAAAGACTGCACGCCGGATTTCACGCTCATGGCTTCCCCGACGCGGCACGCAGGAGTTCCAGGCCCTCGGCGATGGAGATGCGGGGCGAGTATCCGAGGTCGCGGCGCGCCGCCGAGATGTCGAACCAGTGCGCGGTGGACAGTTCGTGCACCACGAAGCGCGTCAGGCGCGGCTCGTTCTGGTTGCCGGTAATGCGATGCGCGGTTTCGAGGCCCCAGGCCAGCGCCAGCGCGAGCCAGACGGGCACGGTGCGCGTGACGGGCGGAGCGCCGGCCGCAGCGAGGAGCCGATTCACCATCTCCCACATCGGCACCGGTTCGCCCTGGGAGATGAAGTAGACCTTGCCCGCGACCGGCGATCCCGGGGCAAGACGGTCCGCTGCAAGCAGATGCGCTTCGGCGGCGTTGTCCACGTAGACGGTATCGATGAGTCTCGCGCGCGAGCCGATTTTTCTTAGCTGGCCCGCCTTGGCGCGCGCGGCGAGGCGCGGCAGCAGGTGGTTGTCGCCCGGTCCCCAGACCAGGTGCGGCCGCAGGCTCACGGTTGCGAGTTGCGCATCGTTGGCTGCGCGCACCAGTTGCTCGGCGATCGCCTTGGTCATGGGGTAGTGGGCTTCGAAATTCCGCGGGTAGGGCGCGGATTCATCCACGCCCTCCATGTCGCGGCCGTCGAAGACGACGCTGGGCGAGCTCGTATAGACCAGGCGCCGCACGCCGTTCTGCCGGCAGGCGGCAATCACGTTCTGCGTGCCGGTAACGTTCGGCAGGTGGTAGTCCTCGTAGTTGCCCCAGATGCCGGGCTTCGCGGCGACGTGAAACACGATGTCGCAGCCCTGCACTGCCGCGGCCACCGCCGCGGGATCGGCGACGTCGCCGCGCACTTGTTCGACGCCGAGCGCTTGCAATCCATCATGCGCCTGGCGCGAGAAGCTGCGCACGCTCGCGCCGCGCTCGAGCAGGCCGCGCACGATCGCCTGACCTATGAATCCCCCGCCGCCGGTGACCAGTGCCTTCATTGCAGCTGCCGGCTCGCCCACAGCGCGAGTTTGTCGCGAAAGATCTTGGCGTTGTGGCGCACATCCACCGGAAAGGCGGGGTGGAAGAGGAAAGTCTGGATCTGCCGCGTGAGTTCGTGCTGCGAGCCCAGTTGGCGCAGCTCGGCGCGAATCGCCTCTTTCGACTCGCTGCGCGCAGCGGCCTCCAGCTCCACGCACAGCACCGGCTCGGTCGCGCCGTTGCGCTGTACGCCGACGAGCGCGGTGCGCAGGACCTTGGGGCAGGTGTTGAACACGCCTTCGCAGGGGTCCGTGAAGCGGGTGCCCTGCGGCGTGATGACGCGGTGCGCCTTGCGGCCGCAGAACCACAGGCGGCCCTGCGCGTCGAAATAACCCACGTCGCCCATGCGATGGTAGAAGCCGCCGCTCTCCGGATCCTGGATTTTCGCCAGCGCGGTCGCCTCCGGCAGGTTGAAGTACGTCCGCGTCGCGTGCGCCGCCTGCACCGCGATTTCGCCGATTTCGCCGGTGGGCAGTACCAGCGCCTCGTCCCAGGTTGCGATCGCCTCGTCCGAAATACGGATGATCTTCGCCTTCAACCCGGCCACCGGGCGGCCGACGCATACGCCCGCGCCAAGGTCACTAAGCCTGCGCGTTTCGCCGAGGATCTCGTCGCTGCCGATGGAGGCGACCGGCAGGCACTCGGTCGCGCCGTAGGGCGTGAAAACCTGGGCGCCGCGCGGCAGCATCGCGGCGAAGCGCTCGAGCACTTTTGCCGACATCGGCGCGCCCGCCGAAATGGTGCGGCGAAGCGTGGGCAGCTTGAGCCCTTTCGCCTCGCCGTAGCGCCCGACGCGATCGAGCAGCGCGGGCGAGCCGAACATGTTGGTGATGCCGAATTTGTGGATCGCGCTGACGATATGCGCCGGATCCGCGCTCGCCGGACGCGAGGCGTCCATCTCTGGCACCACCGCCGTCATGCCGAGCGCGGGGCCGAAGAGCGCGAAGAGCGGAAAAGTCGCGAGGTCCATTTCCCCCGGCTCGATGCCGTACAGGCTGCGGATGTGCGCCACCTGCGCGTTGAAGATTTCGTGCGTGTAGACGGCGCCTTTCGGCGTGCCGGTGCTGCCGCTGGTGAAAAGTATCGCGGCGGTCTCGTCTGGCGAGGGTTCGATGGCAGTGAGCGGTTGGTCGGGCGGGATCCGCTCGCGCAGTGCGCGCAGGGTGTCGCCGCGCCAGAACCATTTCGCGCCCACCGTGACATTGATGCGCACGCTCGCGCGCGCCCAACCAAGCAGCACGCGCGCGGCGTGGGCCTTCGGAATCCCGACGAAGGCTTCGGGCTGCGCATGGGCCAAGCACCCACCGAGGTTGCGCACGCCGATGCCGGGGTCGATCAGCACCGGAACTGCGCCGGCCTTGAAGAGCGCGAAGGTGAGCGTAAAAAATTCCAGGCCCGGAGGCACCATCAGCGCGGTTCGCATGCCGCGCCGGATGCCGGCCGCATTGAGGGCGAGCGCGGTGCGGTTGCTGGCGTCTTCGAGCTCGCGAAAGCTGAGTTGTGCGTAGGCGACCGCGCCGCTCGCATCGCGCCCATGCGCGCAGATGACCGCCGGGCGCGACCCTTGCAGCCGCGCCATGGGCGCGAGGTGCCCCGCGATGTTAGGCATGCGGGTGGCGTGCGAAGAAATCGTCGATCAGGGGCAGGATTTCCTTGCCCGCATCCTCCAGCACGTAATGCCCCGCGTTCGGGAAGTGGTGCACCTCGGCGCCGGGCAGGAAAGTCTGCCACTCGCGCAGGAAGTGATGGTCGAAGACGAAATCCCGGTCGCCCCAGAGGATCAGCGTCGGCGTGTTCCGGAACGAGGGCAGCTTGGCCTGCACTTCGCTCACCAGGTCGTAGCTGGGGTCACCGGGTTGGAGCGGAATATCCTGCACGAAACGCAGCAGGCCGGTGCGGTCCTGCGGTGCCCGGTAGGGGAGCAGGTAGGCCTCGCGCACGCGCTGCTCCATCGGCCGGCAGACCGCCCAGCGCGCGAGCAGGCTGGTAAAGAGCCCCGTATCGCGGATGAGCAGTTCGCCCAGAGGCGTCCTGCGGCACAGCCACAGCGTCGCGGGCAGCTTCTTCGTCTTGGGCAGATGAAACGCGGCGCTGTTGAGCAGCACCAGGCGGCCGATTTTTTCGGGATAGCGCGTCGCGTAGGCCATGCCGATCATGCCGCCCCAGTCGTGCATCAGCAGCGTGATCGGTCCGCGCACGTCGGCCTGCTCGATCAGCGCGGCGAGATCGTCGACGCGGCGGCGCAGCGTGTAGTTGTAGCTCTTCTCATCGGGCTTGTCCGAGAGTCCGCAGCCGATGTAGTCGGGCGCGATGACGCGGTGCCGGTTGCGCAGGCCGAGCACCAGGTCACGGTAGTAGAACGACCAGGTCGGATTGCCATGCAGCATCACCACCGTGTCGCCGCGGCCTTCGTCCAGCACATGCAGCTGGTGACCATTCACGTTCCGGTAGGAACCGGTGAACGGATACAGGTCGTGCTGGAAACGCACGCCCGTCACCATTCCAGGCCCATCATGAGACAGGTCAGGCCGCTGCCGATGCCCAGGAAACCGACGCGCTCGCCGGCCTTGAGCGCGCCGCGTTCGGCGGCGATGGCCGCCGTCACGGGCAGCGCAGCGGTGCCCATGTTGCCGAGAAACCGGTAGGTGGTGTAGTCCTTCTCCTTCGGCAGCTGCAGCGACTTGAGGATCGCGTCCTGGTGTCCGCTGCCCACCTGGTGGCAGATGACGCGTTCCACCTGCGCCGGAGTCCAGCCCAGTTCGTCGAGGAATACGCGCCAGGTCTGCTGGCCGAGTTGCACGCCGTATTTCAGCACCGACACCGAATCGGTGGCCATGAACTGCGACTGCTGCAGCCCGGCGGCGGGCGCGAGGCCCCAGCGGCACAGCGCATGATGCTCCGGCGCGACCTGCGATACGGCGCCGAGCAGGCGATGACCCGGCGGGCCTGAAAACGATCCGTCGGTCAGCAGCATCGCCACCGCGCCGGATCCGCCCGTAAAGGTCGCAATCGCCTCGGCGAACTGGTCCATCTCCACGCCCTGCAGCAGGCGCTCGAGCATGATTTCGTTTATTTCCCGCGCCGATTCGCAGGACACGACGAAGCCGGCGCGGATCTGCCCCAGTTCGATGCGGTTGGCGATCTCGAGCATGCCGTTCAACACGCCCAGGCAGGCGTTGCTCAGGTCGTAGACCGACGCCGCGCCCTTCACGCCGAGCGCGTCAGCCACCGCGCAGGCGGTCGCCGGCTCGAAGTTTTCACGGCAGACTCCGGCGTAGATCACCACCCCGAGGTCGGCGGCCCGGACCGAAGTCTTCGCCATCGCCTTGCGCGCGGCGGCGGTGGCGCCGGCCGAGAGGCGCGCGTCGGGCTGCCACCAGCGGCGCTCCGCGATGCCGGTCCAGGCTTCGAGCTGGCCGGGCTGGATGCTCAGGCGCTTGTACACCGGCGCGAGCCGCACCTCCAGTTCTGCCGAAGTGACGACCTGAGGTCCGAGCTCGTAGCCCAGGGCGGTGAGGAAAACGCGTCTGTATTTCAATGGTCAGGCCTTCATCCCGCCTGGCGGTTGCCGTGCTTGAAAATCTTGGCTGTCTTCATCGACCGCTCCGGACGAATAGATACCGATCAGATCGCCCGCCTGCGCGTGGGCGACAACCGCCAGGAGGGTGAGCAGGAGCGTCATGGTTTAGAGGTCCGGCACAGATCGGCCGCTAGCGTGCGCTTGGCTTGATGGACGACGACCCGGCAACCGTCGTTGCCGCTTACCAAAGCGGGCGCCTCTTCGCCAGCATAGCGCATCAGCAGTACCCATTTCCCGTCCCGCAGTGCGTAGAGCCCTCTCGCCTGGGCGCCGACAAGCTTCCCCCAGACGCTGATCAACATCCGTCCGCCAACCAGGAACAGCTTCATGTGGGTGTAGCAGGAGATGCCGCAGGAGAATCCATGGAGCTGGTCCAAAAATCCGTATTCGACCACCCAGGGACCTGGGGGTACGGAGAGTTCCCGGAAGTTGTCGTCTTCGAGGCTGAAGAGATAAGCGGTCAGGGGCCAGGGGCCTTTGAGCTTCTCAAAATCGCTTGCCTGCTGGTAGAGCAGATATTTCTTCGCAGCAGCATCGAAAGCGATGCCGTACTTGATGCGGAACCGGGAATTCGCCACCGGGTAGAAACTTCCCTTGCCGCCCCGCTCCAGATACAGGAGGCGGGAGGTCTCATTCACCCCATTGGGTTTGTCCAGGAGGAAAAGGCTGCCGTGGGTATCGCGCAGGAGGTTGGTGAAAGTGTAGTGGTAGTCGGAAGCGGTCTGCCAGGTCTCCCCGAGGTATTCCTTTTGGAGCTTCTCGTGTTTCTGGCGCTTCTCTTTGGCTTTGTAATTGAAGTGGCGCCGGCAGTTGAATTCCCCGCTCCAGGCGGATTCGTCCTCGGGGAGTTGTCCGAGCGACAGCGCCTTCGAGTCCCAGTAGGCGCCGTGTTCGTAGTTCGTGCTGCCGTTCCGCTCCTTGAGCCGGGCGAAATGGACCACGCCGTTGTCGAGGTCCACGCAATTGATCGAGATGCGGCCGGACTTGACGCGCGGCCCGGCGCTCTTTTTGCGTAGGTCGTAAGTGAAGAAGGAGTCCTGGTCGTTGAACAGCACGACGTCATCGCCGATCCAGTGGAGGGGGACCCACGAGGGGTCCAGCGTCACCGCGCCCGGCAGGAGGGCTTCAGGGTCCAGGCTTCTCGAGCAGCCGCAAGCGCCGACGAGGAAGAAGGCCAGCAACAGTCGGCGCAAGTTTTTTACCAATGGCGGCTCGCGATGCGACATAAGCACCATTGTGCGCCGTGCGGTCACGCGTGGATAGATTGTCCTATCCGTTGACGCAGCGTGAAGTCTTTCATGCTGTAGATGACGCGGCCATCCACTGAGAGGTAACCGTCGGCGCGCAGCAGGCGCCGCGCTTCATCCACTTCGGTCACTACTGCTTCGACGGTGACCTCGCGGTCTGTTGGGATAACCTGCCCGCGATACACCCATTCGTGCCGCTCATTGGTCGCGACCGCCTCGTAGTGACCGGCTCCCCAGCGCTCGACGGCGATAAACCTGAGCAGCTGCAGGAAGGACTCCAGCCCAAGCGAGCCCGGCACCACCGGGTCCTGGTGGAAGTGCGCCTTGAAGAACCATTCCTCCGGCAGCACGCGCCGCGTGGCGCGAATGAACCCCAATCCTTTCGGTCCGCCGTCCGGAATCCAGGCATCGATGCGATCGAGCAGGCGCAGCCGGCCGGCGGGAAATGGCGAGACCTGCGGGAAATCCAGCGCGCGGCTGCGCGCGAGCTCCTGCGGCGACGGAAGATAGAGCTTCGCGTCCTTCAGGCCTTCCTGCTTCAACAGCGCGACCTTCGGGAAAAAGCCGAAGTAGGTGTCGCCCTTGTACAGGGATACGCGGCCGGCGAGCACCTCGTAGTCGAAGAACTGGATGATCATGCCCGCGGAACTGGAGGCGCGCGTGAGTTTCGCGCGCACCGTGAGCGTGCCGCTCTGCGGAACCACGCGCGCCAGCTGCGTCGCGGTGCCGCCCAGATTGCGGAACGACACGTCCACCTCGCTCGTCAGCGCCGAGCCCATGTAGGCCGCGAGCCAGCCGCAGGGCTGCAGGGCGATTTCGAGCAGCACCGCGAAGGGCATCTCATCTTGGTGGTTGGCGGCGAAATACCAGGCGTCCGCGGGCACGTCGTATTGGGTTTCGCACTCGCCGCCGGGAAGAATTTTCCAGGCTTCGGCACGGATCGCGGTGACGCGGTCGAGGAACTGGTAGGGTGGCCCGGGCAGGCGCGCGATGACGCGACCGGAATCGAAAATCCGGTAGGGCTCGCCAAAAGCTTCGGAGGGCTTGCCCACGGCGAATGCAAGAATGCGATCGGTGTCGAAGAGCGCCTTTTTCCTGCCTGGGACCGCCCACAGCGCCCTGAAGCTCTCCTGCGTCGCGCCCGCGTAGCGCAGGCTCATGTTCGTGATCTCGACGATTGGCTTGCCGTCGGCAAGCATCAGCGCGTCGGCGATGACGTAGGGCTCGGGCCGGTAGCCGATTTCCTTGATCGAGATTTCATAGGTCACGAGCCGCGTCGTGTCGAGCACCTGGCCGCGGCATTTGAGCTGGCTGGCGATGCCCGGCACCGGCTCGAGCACCACCTGGCCCTCTTCGGCCACCCAGCCCTGGCGCAGCAGGAACACGCGCAAGGTGTGCAGGCAGCACTCGAACATCAGCGTGCCCGGCATGACGCGATCGTCGAAGAAGTGGCAGGTGAGGAACCAGTCCTCCGGGTGAATATCCGCTTCGCCAGTGATGCTGCCGATGCCGAAGCGCCCCCCAATCGGATCAAGGCGGGCGATGCGATGCACCAGCTTCATCCTGCCGCTGGGCAGCGTGACCGGCTTCGCCACCGGCAGCCCGGCAAAGGCCGCGCCAAAGCATCCGGCCAGGTCCCCCGCGCGCAAAGCCTCGAGCTGCGCCTCCGAATAGCTCTCGACACCGCCGGCGGTGAAATGCTCCCAGTCGGCCGCGCGCTTTCCCGGCGCCGGTTGCATGTCCAGCGCGGTGCGCACGATGCCTTTGCCGGTCGCCAGTGCTGCAGCGGAGAAGAAGCCCGCGCAGCCCTCGGTCATGGTGAGCAGCGGCGCGCCGTTCACGGTCGCCTCGAAACCGAAGCGGAACAGCCAGGTGTCGCTCTGGCGGAAGAAACCGTCGATGCGGATGTCGTAGCGGATCACCTCGCCCGGGCCGGGCAGGCCGCGGTGGAAGCAGACCTTGGCGTCGAGCAGGCGGTACATGGCGCGGCCGCGCGTCTGAAAATCGATGCCGAGAAAACCCGACAGGAAGAGATCCGCCTGTCCGGCTTCGACCGCGATGCAGGTCGGAATGCGCCCGCAGTCGAGATACCAGGCGTCCGGGCGCACGTCGTGCTCGGTCAGCACGCGGCCCTGCGTCATCGACAGCGGTTCGCCCTCGACGTCGAGAATCCGGTCCACCAGCATGAGCGGCTCATCGGGCAGGCGCACGCGCGTGGGGAAGGAATCGGCCGCGGCGAATTCCGGGCCCAGCACGCGGCCGACCGAACCGCGCGCAAATTCGAGACAAGCCGCACGATCAAGTGAACGGATCGGCGCGCTGATTTCAGCCACGGCGACGCTGGCAGAAGCTGATTGCGCCGCGATGGCTTGCGCCAATGTTTGCGAGAGGTTTTGCGAAAAGCGCAGATAGGCTTCATGCGCTTCGACGGTCGCTCGTTCTGTTTCGACCATCGAGCGGTAAAGGGCAACGGTAAAATCATCTTCCGGCTTCACCCGCGCAGGAATCGCAGGAGCCGTGAACGGCGCTCCGGTGATGGACACGGTGACGCATTTGCCGGCGGGCTTTGCCACAGCTGCAGGCGTATCTCGGCGGCGGAGCATTTCTGCGTTCAGCGGCACGCCCGCGGCGTGCAGTTCGGCCAGCGTCCTGAGGAAATGCCCGACCGGGTCCGGTCCGGCAACCGCGAGCGACCGGGCGAGATGCGGCCGGCCATCGAGGATCCTGTCGATCATGCGGCTGCAGGAATTGCCGGGACCCATTTCGATGAAGGTGCGCACGCCGGCGTCGTAGGCAGCGCGGATCACGCGCGGGAAATCGATCGAGTCCATCGCCTGCGCCTCGATCGCGTCGGCGGCGGTTTCGCGCTCCGGCACGTAGGCGCGGCCCCAGGCGCAACTGTAGAACTCCACGCCCGCCGGCGGCAGCGTGTCGAAGCGGTGGAGCTCGCGGTAGGCCTGGCGCACCGGGTGCGCGAGTTCGCAATGCACCGTGCTGATGCCCTGGAGGGGGAAGCAGTGACAGCCGAGCGCGGCGATCACTTCCTCGACCACGCCGCGCCTGCCGCCGATGACGCACTCATCGGGCGTGTTCGAGATGAGCAGATACACGTGCTTGCGCTTGCCGATGGCGGCGCGCACTTTTTCCGCCGAGCGGTCGACCACGCCGGTGGCCCATTCCGGGCCGCCCGCCAGGTCCCGCTCGAAAAGCGGCGAGGCGCGCAGCCGCTCGAGCATGGCGTCGCGCTGGCGCCAGGCGCGCAGCGCCATCAGCGCGGTGGATTCGCCCAGGCTGTAGCCGATCGCAGCGTCGGGCTTCAAGCCGAAGTGCGTCGCGAGGTCGGACAGCATGGCGCCGAAACAAAGCTGGCCGCAAATCAGGGCGCGATGGTCGCGCAGCACTTCCGGCGCGAGCGGGTTCTGCCAGAACCCGTCGGCATGCATCTGGCTCGCGAGCTGTGTGTTCTCCGCGTCCTGCCGGCGCAAAATCTCCGGCCACTGCAGCGCGAGCGCGCGGCCCATGTCGCCGAACTGGTTGCCCGAGCCCGGGAATACGAAGGCGACGCGCCCTGGCGAAGGGGAATTTTTCGATTTTTCTGTTTGAAAAGCTTTTATATCCAGGTCGGGAAGCGGTCGTGCAGCGTGCGCATGTCCGCTCTCGTGACTTTCGAGAACCACCTGCACGCGGTCACCCGCCACTCCGGTCGAGTGCACGCTGGTGCGGCGCGGGCCGTCGGCGCGGTTGCGGATCCAGTAGCGCGGCGCAAGCCCATCGTGCTCGCCCGGCAGTACTTCGTGGTAGAGGCACAGGCTCGCTTTGACGAGCGAGACCAGCCCGGAGGCGGCGCCGGTGTGCCCGACATCGGCGGCCGCGTCTTCAATGTGTTGCAACGGGGCGGAGCTTGCGGCGCCAGGGTCGCGGATCACGGCGTAGATGCGGTCGCCGTCGCGCTTGGCATCGCCCAGGCGCTTGAGAAGCACGCAGGCGGCACCTTCACCGGGGATCGTGCCATCGAGAGAATCGGGCTGCAGCGCCTGCGTCGCGAGCAGCGTGCGCAGGTCGCCGTTCAGGTCCACGCCGCCGGCGAGCGCGGCATCGAGTTCGCGCTTTTGGAGGGCGTGCACGGCCACCTGCAGCGCGCGCAGGCTGGAGGTTTCTTCGCTCGAAATGCCGTGGCTCGGGCCGCCGATGTGGAATTCGCGCGCCACGCGGCTGGCGACAATGCCGCCCAGCGCGCCCAGGGTGCGGTCGGCGCTCAGGGGCGGGCCCGCGCCATCGCAGAGTTGCGCCATCCACTGCGCCGCTGCGCTGCTCCCGGCATCGAGGCCGGCCCTGCGCGCCCACTCGGGCGCGCGTTGCTTCATGGCCCAGCGGAAATGGAAATCGGTGGCGCGCAGGTCAAGGCCGATGCCGATGAACACGCCGCTGCGCGCGGCGTCGAGTTTCGGCTTGCCGGCGTCTTCCAGCGCGGCCCTGGCGACCTCCAGCATGAGCAGCTGCTGCGGCAGCATCTCCGCCAGCTCGCGCGGCGCGATGTGGAAGCGCTCGATCGGAATCGACAGGTCGTCGAGGTAATACCCCGGCGAGCCGCCGCCCCAGACGCGCCGGATCTCCTCGGCGCCGAGGCCGCGCCAGCTTTTGCGTTCCGCCGGTGCAGCAGCGTCCTCTCCGTACAACACTCGCTTCTGGAAAGATTCCAGGTCCGGCCAGCGGCCCACCTGCGCTGCCATGCCAACGACCGCTACGGGTTCAGGTGAAGGTCTTGAGTGTGCGGTTTGGGGGATCGATTGGCCGAGCCACTCCTCGATCAGCAGGTGGGCGTTGATGCCGCCAAAGCCGAAACCATTGATCGCGGCGCGGCGCGGCACATCGGCGCCGCGCCGTTCCCACGGCCGGCTTTGCTTGAGTATTTCGAACGGGCTGCCCTCGAGCCCCAGCTTCGCGGCGGGCTGTTCGTAGTTCGCCACCGGCGGCAGCTTGCCGTGCTGCATCGCGAGCAGCGTCTTGATGAGTCCGGCGCTGCCCGCTGCGGTGAGCAGGTGGCCGATGTTCGACTTCACCGCGCTCAGCACGCATTTGGCCTGTTGGCGCTGGCCGCCTTGCCAGAGCTGCTGCAGGCTGTCGAACTCGACTGCGTCGCCCACCGGCGTTCCCGTGGCATGGCATTCGATCAGGTCCACCATCTGCGGCGTCCAGCCGGCCTGCGCGTAGGCCATGCGCAGGGCGCGCAACTGCCCCTCGGAACTCGGCGACAGCAGCTTGCCCTCGAGGTCGTTCGAGAGGCCGACGCCGCGGATCAGGGCGAGGATCCGGTCGCCGTCGCGCCGCGCGTCCGCGAGGCGCTTGAGCACCACCACGCCCGCGCCTTCGCCGACGATGAGGCCATCGCCGTTGCGGTCGAAAGGGGCGCAGCGCCCGGTCGGGGAAAGGGCGCGCAACTGCGAGAAACCCATTTGCGTGTAGAGCGAGTCCGGGCGCGACAGCCCGCCCGCGAGCATCGCGTCGGCGCGTTGCGCGAGCAGCTCGTCGCAGGCGAGCTTCACCGCGTAGAGCGACGAGGCGCAGGCCGCATCGAGCGTGTAGCAGGTGCCGCCCAGGCCGAGCGAGCGCGCGAGCAGGCCGGCCGGCAGGCCGGTGACGTAGCGGTTGAGCGCACTGGTGGCGAAAGACGGCCTTTGGTGCACCCGGCCGAAGACCTTCTGCTCGAAGAGCGGCAGCAGGATTTCGTCGCACAGTGCGGATGCGCCCGCGGTGGGCAGCGCGATGTTGCCGAGAATGACGCCGACCTTGCCGCGCTCGAGCTTGTCGGTGCGCGCATCGGCGAAGGCCGCCTGCCCGGCGCGCAGCAACAGCTGGAACATCGGATCGAGTTCGCCCGCAAGCGTTGGATCTTCGATGAAGCAGCCGCGATCGGTGAGGACCGAGTCGGGCGTGCCCGGAATTTGTCCCTGGTTTGCCTGCGCATCGAGCAGCCAGCGGCCCGCCGGCACCGCGCGGCAGGCATCGCGGCCCGCTTCGATCAGGCGCCAGAAATCTTCCAGCGAAGACGCGCCGGGAAAGACGCCGCCCATGCCGACGATGGCGATGGGCTCGGGGAAATTGGCGTTGCCGCCGCCGGGGGACGGCGTGGAATTACTTTTCAAGCCCCAGCCGGTTCAAGCGGAAGGCGTCGCGCAGCGCGGCGTCCACGACGAATTCGCAGCCTTCGGCGGAGGCGAGCAAATTACCCTGGCGGTCAAAAAACTGGATCGTCGCCACGGCGATGGTGCTGATGCCCAGGGCGACCGCGATCACCGCGCGGCAACCGCCCTTCGGAAATACCGAAACGAACTGGCGGTAGCGTGCGAACGCGCTGGGCAGCGACGGCGCGCCGCGCTGCGCCGCGCTCCACAGGATCATCATCTGGAAGGCGCTGTCCAGCGCCAGCGGATCGGCGATCCAGGTACCGCGCAGCGGGTGCGTCATCCACTTGATGGGCGCGGAGGCCGCCTTGAGAATCGCGGCGATGCCGCGCTCGGCGAGGCCTTCGACGCGCTCAATCCCGTGCAGTGCCGCGCCGTGGAACAGCACGCCGATCGAGTAGGCGTCGGCGAAGCCGCCGCCGGGAATGTCGACCAGTACGGGTTCGGGCGCGGCGGGCAGGTTTTCGGTGGTGAGCAGCACGTCGGCGGCGGCGTGAAGTATCTCGCGGCCATTCAGCTGGCTCGTCATGCGCACCGGCACCGCATGCAGCCTGTCGCGCGGCGTGGCGGCCCCGGTGCGCAGGCTCACCATGATGGTCTGCCGCGCATCGAGCACGATGCCCTTCAGGACCTTGAAATTATCGAGGCCGTGGAACGCCATGCCCGGATTGCCGTGCAGCGCGGCTTGCGCGAGCCACTCCACCATCAACGCCGCGGGCAGCACGGCGCGGCCGTTGAAAACGTGGGACTCGAGGAAAGGCAGCGTCGCGACGCTGACCTCGCGCACGAAGGCAACGCTGTCTTCGCGCGCGAGCGCGAGTTCTTGAACTGGTTCAACCTTGATTGCAACGGGGGGAGCGAGTGCGAGTATTTCAACTGCATTTTTAGCGGTAGAACAAAGCTCCCGCACGAGGAATTCGGCGCCCGCCGCCGGTTCGATGAGTCCGATGCCTTCCTGTTCGAAGAGCTTGCGCACGCCGGGCGTCGCCATGCCGCCGTTCCAGGGGCCCCAGTTGATCGAAACCACGCGGCAGGCCGGGCGGCGGCGCGATTCGAGTTGCGCGAGCTTGTTGAGGACTTCGTTGGCCGCGGCGTAGTCCGCCTGGCCGACGCGCCCTACGCGCCCGCTGTAGGAGGAAAAGAGCGCGATCGCCTTCAATTCGTCCTGCGCGAGCGCGGCTAGCAGATTGCGCAGGCCCGCCACCTTGGTGCCGTAGACGAGGTCGAACTGCTCAGCGGTCTTGTCTTCGATGCGCCGGTCGGCGAGCACGCCGGCGCCGTGGATGAGGCCGCGTATCGCGCCGTGGCGCCGGCGCACCTCGGCCAGCACCCGCGCCACCGCGGCGCCGTCGCGTACGTCGAGCGCGTGATAGAACGCCCGCGCGCCGGCGGCTTCGAGCCGGCCGAGCTGTGCGCGTATTTCCCGCCCGGCGATGACCTCGCGGTATTTCGCCTCCACCGCCTTGGGCGAGCCGCCGCTGCCCTGCCTCGCGGCAAACGCCTTCTTGATGCCGGCTTCGGTTTGCAGGTCCTGCAGCCAGGCCGGTTCGCTTTCACCCAGCTCGCTGCGCCCCAGAAGGATCAGCGTCGGGCGCCAGGCGCGCGCGAGCGCGAGCGCCGCGTCGCCGGTGACACCGCGCGCACCGCCGGAGACGACGACCACGTCGCCCTCTGAGAGAGGCGGCCGCAGGCCCTGCTGTTGGCCGTCATGGGCCGCGACGGCAACTTCGAGCGCCAAGCGCTTGCCTGCCGAGAGGCCGACCTCGACAGGACCGGCGCGGAACATTTCGGCCACGACTTGTTCAGCAGCTGCGCCGGCGACGATCGAGGCCGGATTCAGGTCGAGCGCCTTGCAGTGGACTTGCGGCCATTCGTGGCGCGCCGTCTTGAGCAGTCCGGCGAGTCCGCCGCTGACCGGGTCGCTTTTCTCGCTCAGCGCGCCGAAACCGAACGCGCCGTCGAGCCGCGATACCGTGACGAGAATCGCGGCGCCCGCCTGGCGCAGCACGGGTCCGGTGCGCTGGATGAGGGTGAATGCCTGCCGGATGAAGGCGTCGTCGCTGCCGCCGGCCGGCGCGACGATGACCAGCGCGGCGAGCGACGCAGGAACAGTGCCGGGAAATCCCCGGCGCGGATCGCCGCGCTGCACGTTGAGGCGCAGCGCGCGCAAGCGCTCCTCGATGCGCAGGCAAAGCTCCGAGCCGTCGTCGCTGAGCCAGACCAGGGCGCCGGCGGGCAGGCTGATCGCATCCCGCTCTTCGACACCGGGCAATTCGACCGCACGGATGAGCTGGCGCAGCACGCCGCTCGCTGCTTCCGGTTTCAAAATCACGGCTGGTACTGCCGGCGCTGCAGGCGCCGCGGCTGATGCCGGGACGCTGGCGGGCTCCGCGGCCTGGCCGAGGAGGAAGTCGGCGACCTGCTGCAGTGTGCGCAGCGAACCGAGATGCTCGGGCTTGATTTCCGGCGAGCCGGGCAGCTTGCCGCGCAGCGCAGCCATGATTTCGACGCGCTTGATGGAGTCGATGCCGAGGTCCGAATCCATGCCCATGCCCAGGTTCAGCATTTCGACCGGGTAGCCGGTTTTCTCTGAGACTACGGCGAGCAGGGTTTCGCTGATTAAGCTCTGATCTTTCTGGATTCCCGCTTTCGCGGGAACGACAGGTTGACCATTGGCAAGGAACGCAACGACCTGCTCGAGCGTCTGCAGCGAGCCCAGGTGTTCGGGCTTGATTTCCGGCGCTTCGGGCAGCCTGGCGCGCAACGCGGCCATGATTTCGACGCGCTTGATGGAGTCGATGCCGAGGTCCGAGTCCATGCCCATGCCGAGGTTGAGCATCTCGACCGGGTAGCCGGTCTTGTCGCATACGACTTCGAGCACGGCGCTTGTGTAAAGGTCGAGCACTGGGCGCTCGGAGCGGCTGCGGTCCATTGCAGGCGCCTCGCGAACTATTTGAGGAACTGCCACAACAGCCATAGGCGCAGCAAGCGCCTGCGCGACCGGCGCGCCGCTGCGCTGCTCGAGCAGCGCCTGGATGCTGCGCCGGGCGGATTCCTGGCCTTCGAGGAATTGCTTGTGCAGCTGCGCAGTCTGTTCCTGCAGGCGCTGCAGCGCGAGGATGCCATCCTGCGTGGCGCTCAACGCCGCAGGCGCTTTTGCCGGAATCCTGTTTTCAACCGGAGTTGAAGACAAAACAGCGGGCGGCCGCGGCGCGGCCGGCGCGCGGTAGTTGGCGCCCGAGAGCGGCACGGTGAGCGCGGGCTTGAGCGCGCTCGCGTCCGCTTCCGGCGGCGCGTTTTCCCATTTTTCGAGGGCGACTTCATGCCCCAGCGCTGCAAGGCGGGCCAGCACCAGCGCGAGGTCGAAGATGCCGGAGCGGCCGCCCTTCGAGGCGTCGAGCGCGATGGTTTCCACTTCGCCGCCGGGCAGGATCGATTGCACCAGGTCGGAGAGCACGTGTCCGGGTCCGACTTCGATGAAGGTCCGCACCTCGTCGGCGTGCATGGCCTGGACCTGTTCCATGAAATTCACCGGCCGCACGATCTGGCTGGCGAGGACTTCGCGCGCCTGCTCGGCGGTCTTGGGATACTCGCGGCCGGTGGCGTTGGCGTACACCGGCATGCGGCCCTCGTCGAATGCCACTGCTTCGAGCGCTTTCGCGAACGGCGCGCGCGCATCGGCCACCAGCGGGCTGTGAAACGCCGCCGACACCTGCAGCATGCGGCTGCGCACCGCGCGCTGGGTGAGTTTGCCCAGCGCCCGCTTGATCTGTTCCAGCGGGCCCGACAGCACGTACTGCGTCGGCGAATTGCGGTTCGCCACCACGAGCTCGCCCGCCTCTTCGCGCAGGAAGTCCTGCACCGCCTTTTCGTCCGCCTGCACCGCGAGCATCGCGCCGCGCTCGGAACCTTGGCCACTGGCCATCAGCCGGCCGCGCAAGTTGGAGAGCTGGTGCAGCGCAGTTGCTTCGATGCGCCCGGCGCCGCAAAGCGCAAGCAGCTCGCCGTAGCTGTGGCCGCAGGCCGCCTGCGCCGCGACGCCGAAATAGTTGAGCACGCTGAACGCGCCCAGGCTCACCGCGCCGAGGGCGGGCTGTGCCACGTCCGTCGCTTTGAGCGCCTCGGCTTGCTGCTGACGGGCCGCATCGGTAAAGACCGGGTGCGGATAGATGAAGTCACTCAGGCGTTGCGAGCTGTTTCCGGCGGGTTCCCGCGCGAAGGCCTCGTCCGCTTCGGCGAGCGCCTGCAGCATGCCGGGGAACTGGCAGGCGAGATCGCGCAGCATCCCGGTGTATTGCGAGCCCTGCCCGGGGAAGAGTGCGCCGAGCTTGCCGCGCTGCTTGCCTGAACCGAAGGCGATGCCTGCGGGCGCGGTCCAGCTGGTCCTGCCGGGGTTCTTCTCCAGCATCTTGAGCGCGGCGTCTTTCAGGCCCGCGCGGTCGGATTCCTTCGTCACCACCATGAGCAGGCGGAGTTCGGCGTCGCGGCGGAACTGCGCTCGCGACGCGCGCGCAGCGCGCCTGAAATCCAGCCAGGAGGAATCCGTGCGCTGCGCGCCTAACGCGGCCCTCAGTTCGTCAATCCGGTCGCTGCAGAGGGCGAGAATTTCGATGTCGCCGTCCCAGGCCGCGTCGGTCTTGCCCGCACTATGCTCTTCCAGCACGCAATGGAAATTCGTGCCGCCAAAACCGAGCGCGCTGACGCCGGCGCGGCGCGGATGTCCCGCCGCGGGCAGCCAGGGGCGCTTGCCGGTATTGAGGTAGAACGGTGAGCGGCCCGGCGCGGCTTCCTCGATGGGCTGCTTGACCTTGATGGTGGGCGGCAGGACTTTCTCGTGCAGCGCCATCGCCGCCTTGATCAGGCCCGCCACGCCCGCGGCCGCCTTGGTGTGGCCGATCTGCGATTTCACCGAGCCGAGCGCGCACCAGGTGCCGTTGGGCTGCGCGGCACGGAACACCTCGATCAGAGAGGAGAGTTCGGTCGCGTCGCCGACCTTGGTGCCGGTACCATGCGCTTCGATCAGGCCGATGGTCTCGGGCGCGGTGCCGGCGTCCTCGTAGGCCCGTTGCAGTGCCAGCTTCTGGCCGCCGGCGCGTGGCGCGTAGATGCCGCTGGAGCGCCCGTCGCTCGACGACCCGATGCCCTTCAACACCGCATAGATGCGGTCCCCGTCGCGCTCGGCATCCGCCAAGCGCTTGAGCACCACCACGCCGAGTCCTTCGCCCAGCACCGTGCCGTCGCAATCGCGATCGAAGGGCTTCGCGTCGCCCGTGGGCGAGAGCGCGGGAGTCTTGCTGAAGCACATGTACATGAAAATGTCGTTGAAGGTATCCACGCCGCCGGTGATCACCATGTCCGAGCGGCCCGCGGCGAGCTCCAGGCTGGCGAGGTGGATCGCCGCGAGCGAGCTCGCGCAAGCCGCGTCGACGACGCAATTGGTGCCGCCCAGATCGAGGCGGTTGGCGATACGCCCGGCCGCGACGTTGCCGAGCAATCCCGGGAAGGAATTTTCCTGCCAGCCGACGTAGGAATCCGAGATGCGCTGCACCACGTCCTCGGCGACTGCGCCATCGACGCCCGCTTCCTTCAGCGCGCGGCGCCAGATCGGATGGCCGAGCCGCGCACCGAGTGGGATCACCAGTTCCAGCGCGCCGGTAACGCCGAGGATCACGCTCGTGCGCTCGCGGTCGAACTTGCGGCCTGCATTTCCCCCTCCGGCGTTACCCGTGGCGTAGCCGGCATCGGCCAGCGCGCGCTGCGCGGCCACCAGGCTGAGCAGCTGCGCTGTGTCGGTGGCCTCGATGTCCTTGGGCGCGATGCCGAACTCCATCGGGTTGAAATTCACCGGCGCCAGAAACCCACCGCTCTGCGCATAGGTGCGGTCCGGGGATTTCGGGTCGGCGTCGAAATACTCCGCCGCGTTCCAGTGCGTCGCGGGCACCGGCGTGATCGCGTCGACGCCGTTCTTGATGTTGGCCCAATAGGCCTGCAGGCCGTCGGCCTTGGGAAAAAGGCAGCTGATGCCGACGATCGCCAGCGGTTGTGAACGGGTGCTCATGAATTCATTACAGCTCGCAAATCGTCCGGCTCCAAAGGTTGCGCTCCGGCTGGCGCCTGCATGCCCTGGGCGCGGAGATACTGCTGGCCCAGCTGCTGCGCTGCGCCGACCATCAGGTTCTGGGCTACCACCACCACGCGCCGGTGCTCCGGTTTCTCGAGGAAGCTGCCGCGCGCCCATTCATTGAACGCCCCCATCGCCGGACCGCACCAGACCTGGTAATCCATCTGGCGCGACGCTTCGCCGGCATTCGCCCAGCGCGAACTCAGGCCGAGATAACTGCGGAAAACGAGCGCCATCCGGTGCTTCGGATCGCGCTCGGCGCGCTCGACCTGACTCGCATCGCGCCGGAGGAAAAACTGCCGCGTCTCGCGCCAGGCTTCCTCGACCGTGGCGCGCAGAAGTTGCTTTTCAATGAATGCCTTATCCGCTTCCGGGAGCGATTCCAGGCCTGCGTTCACCCGGTACAGATCATACAGCTTGGCGGCGCGCATTGGGAACATCGTGCCCCGCTTGAGCACCTGTACCCGCACCCCCATTTCGAACATGTCCGCCGCCGGCGCCATGGCGACATCGGCCTGCTCGGCCTGCGCGAGCATCTGGCGTACCGCATCCGATGATCCCGACTCGACGCAGGCCTGGTTCACGGTGCCGGTGAGAACGTAGGCGGCGCCCATCGCAAAGGCCGCGGCCAGTCCGGAGGGCGTCGACAGGCCGCCCGCCGCCCCCACGCGCAAGCCCTCGGCGTAGCCGAATTGCTGCTGCAGCCGATCGCGCAGCGCGATGAGCGTCGGCAGCAAGGTCACCAGCGGGCGGTTGTCGGTGTGGCCGCCGGAATCGGCTTCCGCGGTCACGTCCTGCGCCATCGGGATCGCGCTCGCGAGCGCCGCCTGCGCGGCGGTTATCTCTCCCGTCTTCACGAGCTGATCGAGCAATTCCTGCGGCGGCGGTGAGAAGAACTGCGTCGCGACTTCGACCCGCGAAACCTTGGCGATGATGCGATTGGGCGTGACGATGCGTCCCGCGGCATCGCGCTTGATGCCGTTCACCCGGTAGCGCACGACAGGCAGCGTGAGCCGCAGATAGGCGGAGGCTTCCACCAGCCGGATGCCGCGCCGCAAATACAGATCCACCAGCTGCGCTTCGAGATCCGGCTCGTTGGGGCTGTGAATGAGGTTGAAGCCATAGGGCGCGCCCGGAATCGCGCCGGCCAGCTCGTCGATCGCCGCTTCGATGCGCTCCAGACCCAGGCCCGCGGCGCCGAAAAAACTCAGCATTCCCGCGCGCGCCATTTCCGCCACGAGCCGGGTAGAGCCGATGCCGTTCGCCATCGCGCCCGCGACGTACGCGTAGCGCACGCAATGGTCGCGGCGGAAGGATGCGTCGCCCAGGTGCTCCGGCTTCAACGCCGGAATGCCGGCGGCTGCGTTCATGCTGCGGCCTGCGCGGCGCCGCTCGCGAGCAGCTGTTCGATCGCGCTCTCGGCGAGCCCGGCCTCGCGCAGCACTTCGCGCGTATGCTCGCCCAGGCGCGGCGCGTGGCGGCGGTATTCGGGCGCCGACTCGGACCATTCCGAGGGCACGGCCATGCTGCGGATGCGGCCTTCGCTCGGGTGCTCGACTTCGCGGAAGTAGCCGATCGCCGCGAGGTGCGGATCCGCGACGATGTCCTCGAGGCTGTTCATGCGCTGCACCGGGATGTCGGCGGCCTCGAGCGCGGCGATCCACTCCGCGGTGCTGCGCGTGCGCATCGCTTCGGCGACGAGGCGGTTGGACTCATCGAAATTCCGGCTGCGCGCGGTCGGCGTGGCATAGCGCGGATCGGCGAGCAGCTCGGGCCGGCCGATCAACGCGAAGAACGCGCGCCATTGCTTGTCGTTGTAGACCAGCACGCAGACGTAGCCGTCCTTGGTCGCGTAAGGAAGGCGTTCTTTGGCCAGCATGCGAGCGTAGCCGGTGGCGCCGCGCTTTTCACCGGCTCCCGGCACGTAGGTGTAGCCGCCCATGTGTTCGCCCATGACGGTCTGCAGCAGGCTTTCGAACATCGGCACATCGATGCGCTGACCGAGGCCGCCGCCAGAGCGATCGCTTTTTTCCCTCCTGTACAGCGCCGCGCACACCGCATTGACGATGTGCAGGCCGACGGTGCGATCGGCCATGGTCGCGGGCACATAGCGCGGCGATTCCGCGCCGGCTTCCTTCAGCAGCCAGGGCAGGCCGGCCGCGCCCTGGATCAGGTCGTCGTACGCCGCCTTCGCGGCGTAGGGCCCGCGCTGCGAATAGCCGAAGGCGCCGACGTATATGATTCGCGGGTTCACCGCGCGCACTGCGTCATAGGAGAGCTTCAGGCGCGCCATCGCCTGCGGCCGGATGTTGTAGACCAGCACGTCCGCGCCCCTGGCGATGGCGAGGCAGGCCTCGCGGCCCGCGTCCTGCTTCAGGTCGAGCACCACCGAGCGCTTGTTGCGGTTGGCGTTCATGAAGATGTGCCCCATGCCCTTGGAGCGCAGCGGCGCGTTGTGGCGCATCACGTCGCCCTCGGGCGGCTCGACCTTGATCACCTCGGCGCCAAAGTCGCCGAGGATCTGGGTCGCGTACGGACCCATCACCACCGTGGTGAGATCGAGGACGCGTACGCCGTCGAGCGGGCCGGCCACGTCAGTTATTCAGGTTGTATGCCGGCGAGCTTGACGAGTCTGGCCCAGTGCGCGATCTCGCTCTGGATGAACTTGCCCAGCTGTTCCGGATTCATCGGCGCGACATCGGTGCCGATGACCGCGAATTTGTCGGCGATTTCTTTTTTCCTTATTGCTTTCAGGGTATTTTCAGAAAGCAAAGTCACGATTTCCTTCGGCGTGCCGGCCGGGGCCATGAGCGCGAACCAGGCGATCAGCTCGTAGCCTTTCAACTCTTCGGCGATCGCCGGCACATCCGGCGCGAGCGGCGTGCGCGTGGCGGAGGTCACGGCGAGTCCCCGCAATTTGCCGCCCTTCTGCTGCGCCAGCGCGTTGCCCAGGTCGACGAAGGTGAACGACAGCGTGCCGCCGAGCACGTCGGTGACGGTCTGCGGGATGCCCTGGTAGGGGACTTCCAGCACGTCCAGCTTGCCCATCGAGTTGAGCATCGCCAGCGACACCCGCGAGCCTGCCGAGCCGTGACCCGAGGAAAGCTTGCCGGGCTTGGCGCGCGCGTCGGCGAGGAACTCCTTGAAGTTCTTGATCGGCGAATCGGATTTGAGCATTAGCATGAAGGAGGTGGTGCCGATGCGCGCCACCGGCGAGAAATCCTTCATCGGGTCGTAGGACAGTTTCTTGAACAGGCTCACGTTCGCGGCCTGCGGCGTGTTGGTGGTGAGGAGCAGCGTGTAACCGTCGGGCGCGGCCCTCGCCACTTCGCTCGCGCCGATGGCGCCCGAGGCGCCGGGCTTGCTCTCGACGACGAACGGCTGCTTGAGTTCCTCCTGCAGCTGCTGGCCGACCAGCCGCGCTACCTGGTCGGTGGCGCTGCCGGCGGGGAAAGGCACGACCAGCTTGACCGGTTTCGAAGGGTAACTTTGAGCATTTGCCTGGAAACTCAGAACCAAAGAAAAAAGCAGAATAAATTTCATCAGATCTCCTATGAATTCAGTTTTGCCAGCAATTCTCTGGTTTTCGCCGGATCGGACTGGCGCAGCACGCGCTGCGCGAGCGGCTTCGCTTCGGCGAGGTTGGTGCGCAGCACGCGCTCCTTGATCGCGAGCAGCTGCTGCGCGTGCATGGAGAAATTGCGCAGGCCGAAGCCGAGCAGCAGGCGCGTGAGGCCGGGCTCGCCCGCCATCTCGCCGCACACCGCGATCGGCGTGCCGCCGCGGTTGGCCGCCTGGATGGTGTGCGCAATGAGGTGCAGCACCGCCGGATGCAACGGGTCGTATAAGTGGGCAACTGCATCGTCGGTGCGATCGATCGCGAGCGTGTACTGGATCAGGTCGTTGGTGCCGATGGAGAGGAAATCCAGCCGCCGCATGAACATCGGCAGCGCCAGGGCCGCCGCCGGCACCTCGATCATGCCGCCGATTTCCACCGCCGCGTCGTAGCCGATGCCCTTGTCGTCGAGCTGCTGTTTCGCCTGCTTGACCATGTTGAGCGACTGGTCGATCTCGTGCGCGTGCGCGAGCATCGGCAGCAGGATCCGGACGCGCCCGTACTTCGAGGCGCGCAGGATGGCGCGCAATTGCGCGAGAAAAAGCTGCGGTTCGGCCAGGCAATAACGGATCGCGCGCAGGCCGAGTGCCGGGTTGGGCATATCCATCGGCCCGCCTTCCGAGAGGCCCTTGTCGGCGCCAAGATCCAGGGTGCGGATCACGACCGGGCGGCCATCGAGCGCCTTCGCCACTTCGCGGTAGGCCTCGAACTGCTCGTCCTCGGTCGGCAGGACCTTGCGGTTCATGAACAGGAACTCGGTGCGAAAAAGGCCCACGCCCTGCGCGCCCGATTCCTGCACGTCGCCCAGATCCTGCGGCAGTTCGATGTTGGCGAACAGTTCCACCGGCGTGCCATCGAGCGTCGCCGAGGGCGTGGACTTGAGGCGCTTGAGTTTCTGCCGCTCCAGGCCGTGCTGCGACTGGCGCAGGCGGTACTCGCCCAGCACCACCGGGTCCGGATCCACCACCAGCACGCCCTGGATGCCATCCACGATCAGCACGTCGTTCTCGCGGATCATCTGGCGCGCGTGGTGCAGGCCCACCAGCGCCGGAATGTTGAGGCCGCGCGCGACAATCGCGGTGTGCGAGGTCACGCCGCCGACATCCGTCACGAAGCCGCCGAACTTGTGGCGCTTGAAGAGAATCATGTCCGCGGGCGAGAGATCGTGCGCAACGACGATCAGGTCGCCTTCGGCCGAGGGCGGCGGCTCGGGCGCGGCGGCGCCGCCGGAAAGAGCCTTGAGCACGCGCTCGACCACCTGTTCGATGTCCTGGCGTCGTTCCCTCAGGTAGGGGTCCTCGATCTCCTCGAACTGCGCCACCAGTATTTCCATCTGCTGCACCAGCGCCCACTCGGCGTTGGTGCGGCGCTCGCGGATGAGTTCGCGCGGCGCGTGCGACAGTGACGAGTCCGCCAGGATCATGCGATGCAGGTTGATGAAGGCGCCGAACTCGGCCGGCGCATCCGCCGCCACCTGGGTCTCGAGCGCGGAGAGTTCCTGGCGCGCGCGCGCGATGGCGGCGTCGAACCTGAAAATCTCCGCGGGTACGGCGGCCTCCGCAATCTCGTAGTGCGCGGCTTCGAGCCGGGCGCTCGAGACCAGGTGCGCGTGGCCGATGGTGATGCCGGCGGACACGGCGACGCCGTGCAGCACGAAATTCACCTTACTCCCCCTCGTCGAACTTGCTCGCGATCAGTTTTTGCAGCGCTGCGAGCGCTGCGTCGGCGTCTTCGCCTTCGGCCTCGATGACGAGCAGGGCGCCCTTGCCCGCGGCGAGCATCATCACGCCCATGATGCTCTTGGCGTTCACGCGGCGGCCGTTGCGCGTGAGCCAGAGCTCGCACTTGTAGCCGCTCGCGACCTGGGTGAGCTTGGCCGAGGCCCTGGCGTGCAGGCCGAGTTTGTTGGTGATCTGGACTTCAGCGCGCGCCATCACAGTCCCTGTGATCCTTGCCCAGGGGCTCCGTGATCCTTGCCGCAGGAATCCATGGTCATGTGTATCACGCCCTCGGTGCCGCCCGAAAGCGCCTTCTCGACCGCGAGCGCGAGCCCCTTGTCGCGGTAGGTGAGGGCGCGCACCAGCATCGGCAGGTTGACGCCCGACACGCCTTCGACGCGGCCCGGCTGCAGGAGCTTGAGCGCGATATTGCCCGGCGTCGCGCCGTAAATGTCGGTCAGCACCAGCACGCCGTCGCCTTCGTCGAGCTGGCGCACCAGGTCGATCGCCTGCGGCAGGATCGCCGCGGGGTCGTCGTGGATGGTGACGCCGACCTGGCGCACGCGCAGCGGTCGCTTGCCGAGCACGTGGCTCGCCGAGTGGATCAGCGCCTCGCCGAAAGCGCCGTGCGCGACGATCAGGATCCCGATCATGGCGCGTTGCCTTTTATTTCTTTCTCCAAGGAATCCAGAAAAAAGCCGGAGACATCGAAGCCGGTCTGGTCCTGGATCTCGCGGAAGCAGGTCGGGCTGGTGACGTTGACCTCGGTGAGGTAGTCGCCGATTATGTCCAGACCGACCAGCAGCAGGCCGCGCGCGGCGAGCACTGGCCCGAGCGTCTCGGCGATTTTGCGGTCCTGCGCCGAGAGTAGTTGTGCTACGCCGCGGCCGCCGGCAGCGAGGTTGGCGCGCGTTTCGCCCGGCTTGGCAATGCGCGCGAGCGAGTGCGGCACCGGCTTGCCGCCGATCAGCAGCACGCGCTTGTCGCCGTCGGCGATTTCGGGAATGTAGCGCTGCGCCATGATCGAGCGCGCGCCGCCCTGCACCATGGTTTCCACGATCACGTAGCGGTTCGGATCGCCCACCCGCACGCGAAAGATGCTTTCGCCGCCCATGCCGTCGAGGCGCTTGAGAATCACGTCCTGCTGCTCGTCGATGAAGGCGTGCACGCGCTCCGGGTCGCTCGAGGCCAGCGTCGGCGCGACGAACTGCGCGAACTCGAGGATGCCGAGTTTCTCGTTGTGGTCGCGCACCGCGGCGGGCCGGTTGAACACGCGCGCGCCCTCGCGCTCGGCCTGCGCCAGCAGCCAGCTCGCGCTCAGGTACTCGAGATCGAAGGGCGGGTCCTTGCGGTTGAGCACCGCATCGAAATCCGAAAGCGCGGTCTGCTTCGGCTCCTGCGCGCGATACCAGTCGTCGTCGCTGGCGGTCAGCGTCAGGCCGCCCGCGAACGCGAATACGCGCTGCTTCCAGTGCAGCCCGCCCTGGCTGCAGAAAAAAATCTGGTGGCCGCGCTCCTGCGCCGCGCGCATGATCGCCACGCTCGTGTCCTTGTAGGCCTTGAGCGAATCCAGCGGATCGAGAATGAAGAGAAACTTCATTCTGCAGGGGCGGTTTTATCCAGCTCTAGCCCTACTCCTACTTTTTCTTGTCGGAAGCTGCGGGCTTCGCCGCCGGCTCCTTCAGTTTGCCGCCGGCCTGGTTGGCCATGAAGACGACCGCGCTGGCGAGTTCCTGATCGGTGAGGCTGGTGCCCGCGCGCGGCGCCATCGCACCCTTGCCCTTGATCACCGTTTGCAGCATGCCATCGAGACCCAGCTTGAGGCGCGGGGCCCAGGCCGCCTTGTCGCCCAGCTTGGGCGCATTGGCGACGCCGGCCTGGTGGCAGGCGGCGCAGACTTCCTTCACCGTCTCCTCGGCGCTTTTCGCTGCCGCGGCCCCGGCGGCGCCGAACTCGACCTTGGCGACCGGCTGGATGCGCGCGGCCACGGACTCGGGCATGAGCGCCGCCGGGTCGGCGTGCGGGCGGCTCAACACCAGCTGCACCATCAGCACGATACCGATAATCGGCACCACAAACGCAAGCACCACGATCGTGAGCAGTTGCTGAGGCGTCTTGATGAAGGAGGAGTGCTCGTCGTGCTCGGCCATGCGCAGGTCCCCGTGATTTGTGCTGGTAAAATGCTGATTTTAGCGTGAAACTCGCGGTGTCAGGGATGCGCCCGTAGCTCAGCGGATTAGAGTATTGGCCTCCGAAGCCAAGGGTCGTGGGTTCGAATCCCGCCGGGCGCGCCAGACTTGCGGTTTCATCAGGCCGGGTGCGGGAATCTCCGGCCCGCCGCGCAAAGCGTGCGAATATTCGACCCCCATGAGTGAAACGCGCGACCTCGTCCGCGAGGCGGCAGAGCGCCTGTTCGAGAAGCACTGCAACGCGGAAACCATGCGCCGCGCCGATGGCGGCGAGTTCCCGCAGGCGCTATGGCGTGCCCTGACCGAAGCGGGCTACACCTCCGCGCTGGTGCCCGAGAGCGCCGGTGGCGCCGGGCTGGAGATGGCCGACGCGCTATCGCTGCTGGTGAGCGCCGGGCGGCACGCGCTGCCTGCGCCGCTCGCCGAAACCATGCTCGCGGGCTGGCTGCTCTCCAGCGCCGGCATCGCAGTACCGGAAGGACCGCTTGCAGGGGAAGGACCGCTTGCAGCGGTGGGCCCGCTCACGGTGGCGCCGGTGCGCGAGGAAGATAACTTGATCGCGAAACGCGACGGCGCGGCTTGGCGTATCGATGGCAAGGCGACCCGCATTCCCTGGGCACGCCAGTGCCGCACGATTGCGGTCCTCGCGCAGGCGGACGGCAAAAGCATCGTTGCGCTCGTAGCTACTGCCGATTGCGCCATCAAGGACGGCCACAACCTCGCGGGGGAACCGCGCGACGAACTGGTTTTTTCCGGCACGAAATCGCTGCGGGCGGGCGCCTCGCCGGTTTCTGCCGATGCGTTGCGCGCGCTCGGCGCGGTGATGCGCAGCGCGCAGATGGCCGGGGCGCTGCAAAGCGTACTCGAGACGAGCGTGCAGTACGCGCGCGAGCGCGTGCAGTTCGGCCGCCCGATCGGCCGCTTCCAGGCGATCCAGCAGAATCTCGCCGTACTCGCCGGGCAGGCGGCGGCGGCGACCGCGGCGGCCGAGGCCGGCATCGAGGCCGCGGCGCGCGGCTTCGATCCGCTGGCGGTGGCGGCGGCGAAAATCCGCGCCGGCGAGGCGGCCGGCATCGGCGCGGCGATTGCGCACCAGGTCCACGGGGCGATCGGTTTCACGCAGGAGCATCGCCTGCACTATCTGACGCGGCGCCTGTGGTCCTGGCGCGACGAGTTCGGCAACGAAGCCTACTGGGCGCGGCGCCTGGGCGGCGAGGTCGCGGCGGCGGGCGCCGACCGCCTCTGGCACGGCATCACCGCGGTGGGCTAGCGATCATGGCGCGAATCGAAAACCTGGGTTTTGCGGCGCCGCCACCGTTTCCCGAGGCCGAAGTGCTGCGCGGCGAAGTGCGCGCCTTTCTCGCCGAGCACCTGCCAAAGCGCGCCAGCACGAAGGGCGTGGGCTCCTGGGGCGGACACGATCGCGAGTTCAGCCGCAAGATGGGCGCGCGCGGCTGGATCGGCATGACTTGGCCCAAGCGCTACGGCGGCCACGAGCGCGGCGCGCTCGAGCGCTACGTGGTGCTCGAGGAAATGCTAGCAGCGGGCGCGCCCGTGACCGGCCACTGGGTAGCCGACCGGCAAAGCGGGCCGCTCATCCTGCGCGTCGGCACCGAGCAGCAGAAGCAGGCGATCCTGCCGCGCATCGCGGCCGGTGAATGCGCGTTCTGCATCGGCATGAGCGAACCCGATTCCGGTTCGGACCTCGCCTCGGTGCGCACGCGCGCCGCCGCGATAGAGGGAAAAAGCGGGGGCGGCTTCCTGGTCAACGGCACGAAACTCTGGACCTCGAACGCGCATTGCTCCGAATACATGATTCTCCTCGCCCGTACCGGCGAAGCCGGAGAACAGCGCCACGGCGGCCTCACGCAGTTCCTCGTCGACCTGAAAGCGACGCAGGGAATTTCGATCCGCCCGGTGCACAACCTGGCCGGTGAGCATCATTTCAACGAGGTCGTGTTCCAGGACGTGTTCCTGCCCGCGGGCAACGTGCTGGGCGAGGTGGGCGGCGGCTGGCGGCAGGTGACGAGCGAGCTCGCCTTCGAGCGCTCCGGGCCGGAGCGCTTTCTTTCCTCGTTCACGCTGCTGGTGGAACTCACGCGCGCGCTGGGCGCCGATCCCTCGGAGCGGGCGCGCATTGCGCTCGGTCGCGTCGTCGCGCACATCATCACGCTGCGCCGCCTGTCGCGCTCGGTCGCCGGCATGCTGCAGGCGGGCGCGAATCCGGCCCAGCAGGCGGCTCTCGTGAAGGACCTCGGCACCACGCTCGAGCAGGAGATTCCCGAAATCGCGCGCCAGCTCCTCGACGCGGAACCCGACCGCGCCTCGACACAGGACTTTGTCACGGTTCTCGCGCACACCATGATGAACGCGCCCTCCTTCAGCATCCGCGGCGGCACGCGCGAGATCCTGCGGGGCATGATCGCGCGCGGTCTCGGTTTGCGCTGATTCGAGATACGACGGGAGTAAAACCTTGCCATGAATGCACCGCTCGACTACGCACAGGACGGCGCCATCGTCACGCTGACGATGAATGCGCCCGGGATTCGCAACGCCATCTCCGGCGACGACATGATCGACGCGCTCGAAGCTGCCTGCGACCGCCTCAATGCGGACATGAGCGCGCGCGTCGCCATCCTGACCGGCGCCGGCAGCGCCTTTTCCTCGGGCGGCAACGTCAAGAAGATGCACGACGGCGGCGGTCTGGGCGGCGGCCTGCCGGCGCAGACGCGGCGCAATTACAAGCTCGGCATCCAGCGCATCCCGCTCGCCTTCGACCGGCTCGAAGTGCCGATCATCGCCGCCGTCAACGGACCGGCCATCGGCGCGGGCTGCGACCTCGCCTGCATGTGCGACATGCGCATCGCCGCCGCGAGCGCGCGCTTCGCCGAGAGCTTCGTGAAACTCGGCATCATTCCCGGCGACGGCGGCGCCTGGCTGCTGCCGCGCGTGGTCGGCTATTCGAAGGCCTGCGAAATGGCTTTTACCGGCGACACGCTGGGCGCCGCGGAGGCTCTCGCCTGCGGCCTGGTCTCCAAAGTCGTTCCCGACGCCGAACTGATGGCGGAGGCGCGCAAGCTTGCCGAACGCATCGCGGCCAATCCGCCGCACGCGGTAAGGATGACCAAGCGGCTGATCCGCGAAGGGCGGCATGTGCAACTCGGGAGCCTGCTCGAACTCTCGGCGGCGATGCAGTCGCTCGCGCACGCCACCGCCGACCACAAGGAAGCGGTGGCTGCGTTTCTCGAGAAAAGAAAACCGGAATTCGGCGGAACCTGAGCCGGCCATGACGCGATTGTGCGAAGGCAGGGTTGCGATCGTCACCGGCGCCGGGCGCGGCCTCGGCCGGGAACACGCGCTGCTGCTCGCGGCGAACGGCGCAAAAGTGGTGGTCAACGACCTTGGCGCGAACGTGGACGGCACGGGACGCGACGCCTCGTTCGCGGCGCAGACCGTCGCCGCCATCAAAAAAGCGGGTGGCGACGCTGTCGTCAACGGCGACGACGTCGGTTCCTGGGCGGGCGCCAAGCACATGATCGACCACGCGCTCGAGGCCTGGGGCAGGCTCGACATCGTCGTCAACAACGCCGGCATCCTGCGCGACCGGATGCTGGTGAACATGAGCGAGGAGGAATGGGATGCGGTCATCCAGGTGCACCTGAAGGGCACCTTCGCGCCGTCGCGGCACGCCGCCGCCCACTGGCGCGAGCTGCACAAGAAAACCGGCGAGCCGGTCATGGGCCGCATCATCAACACCACTTCGACTTCCGGCATCTACGGCAACGTCGGGCAGAGCAACTACGGCGCGGCCAAGGCGGGCATCGCCGCGTTCACCATCATCGCGGCGCGCGAATTGAAGCGCATCGGCGTCACCGTGAACGCGGTCTCGCCTTCGGCGCAGACGCGCATGACCGAGGGCCTGCGCGCGGTGACCGACGAGCAGCGCGCCATGCGCGACCCGAAATGGGTTTCGCCGGTGGTCACCTATCTCGCGAGCGAGGTGGCCCAAGACATCACCGGGCGCGTGATCCAGGCCGGCGTCGGACGCATCGCGGTGTGCGAAGGCTGGCGGCGCGGCGCGGAAGTGGCGCAGGTGGCCGACCCGCTCGAGGCCGGCCGGCTGCTGCGCGAGATGCTGCCGAAAGTGCGCCGCAACTCGGGCATGGACGGCATGGAACTGGACTGAGGGCGATATGCCATTGAACTACGACCACCTGATGGGCCTGAAGCGCGAAGGCGATCGCTTCAAGTACACCGATCGTGAAACGATGCTCTACGCGATCGGCATCGGCATGGGCGCCGATCCGCTGGATGAGAACGAACTGCCGTTCGTGTTCGAGCAAGCTTTGCTGAAAACGGTGCCCAGCATGGCGACGGTGCTGACGCGGATCCCGTTGCTGAAAGACTGCGGCTTCGATTACACCAAGGTTGTGCACGGCGAACAGCGCCTCACCCTGCACCGGCCGCTGCCCCCCGCAGGCGAGCTGATCGCGAGTGCGCGCGTTACGGAGGCTTACGACAAGGGCGTTGGCAAGGGCGCGGTCATCTACACCGAGACCGCCGCGCGCTCGGCCGCGGACGGTCAACCGATGTTCACGCTGCACTCGGTCACCTTCGCGCGGGGCGATGGTGGTTTCGGCGGTCCTTCGGGCTCAGGACCCGCGCCGCACGCGCTGCCGGACCGGAAGCCCGATGTCACCGTCACGCTCGCGACACGAAGGGATCAGGCGCTGCTCTACCGGCTGAACGGCGACCGCAATCCCCTGCACGCCGATCCGGAGCTTGCCCGGCGCGTGGGTTTTTCCGCGCCGATCCTGCATGGCCTGTGCACTTACGGCGTGGCCTGCCGCGCGATCCTGCAATCGGTCGCGGCCTACGACCACACGCGCATCACGAAGTTCGACGTGCGCTTCTCCGCGCCGGTCTATCCGGGCGATTCAATCGCGACCGACCTCTGGGTCGATGGCACAATTGTCGCCTTCCGCTGTCGCATTCCGGCGCGCGATAATGTCGTGGTGATCAATAACGGCAGGTGTATGCTTGCCGCATAGGAGGAGTTGACATGAAGAATCGAATTATTCATGCGGCGCTTGCCGCGTTTCTGTTTTCCGCGGGCAACGCGATGGCGCAGTACCCGAACCGCAACGTCACCATGCTGGTGCCCTACGCGGCTGGCGGCCCCACCGACACGGTGGCCCGCGTCACGGCCCAGGCCATGGGCAAGCCGCTCGGCCAGACCATCGTGGTCGAGAACCGGCCGAGCGCGGGCGGAATTCTCGCTCCGGAGACGGTCAAGAATGCCAAACCCGACGGCTACACCATCCTGATCCACCACATCGGCATGGCCACCACGCCGGCGCTGTACCGCCAGCTGCGCTTCAATCCGCTCACCGATTTCGATTACATCGGCCTGATCAACGACGTGCCGATGACCATCATCGCGCGGCAGAATTTCCCGGCCAAGGACTTCAAGGAATTCCTCGCCTACATCAAGGCCAACAAGGACAAGGTCACCTACGCCAACGCCGGCATCGGCGCGGCCTCGCACCTGTGCGGCATGCTGTTCATGAGCGCGATCCAGACCGACGTGCTGACCGTGCCGTACAAGGGCACCGCGCCGGCAATGAACGACCTGCTGGGCGGCACCGTCGACTTCATGTGCGACCAGACCACCAACACCACCACGCAGATCAAGGCCGGCAAGGTGAAAGTGTACGGCGTGACTTCCGCCAAGCGCGTGCCGTCGCTGCCCGATGTGCCGACGATGATCGAGCAGGGGCTGAAGGACTTCGAAGTCGGCATCTGGCACGGCCTGTACGCGCCGAAAGGCACGCCCAAGCCGGTGATCGACAGGCTTGTGGCGGCGTTGCAGGAGGCGGTCAAGGATCCGACCGTCAACCAGCGCTTCGCCGATCTGGGCGCCACCGCCTATCCTGCGGACAAGGCGACTCCCGCCGCGCTCGCCGCGCACGTCAAGGCCGAGATCGACAAGTGGGGTCCGATCATCAAGAAGGCCGGCGTGTACGCCGACTAGCCGGTCGCGATGGCGGGCCGCTGCTGCCAGATCATGGTCGCCTGTTCGAAGGCGTGCGCGAGCTGCAGCACGCCGAAGTCGTCCCGGTAACGGCCGACGATCTGCAGGCCGACCGGCAGCGGCACGGGATCGCTCGTGAATCCGGCCGGCACGGAAATCGCCGGGTGGCTGGTGATGGTGATGTAGTAGCAGCTTTTCATCCAGTCCAGGTAGTTGTTCATTTTCGTCGCCGCGATCTCGACCGGATACTCCTGCGAAACCGGATAAGGCGGCAACTGGTTCACCGGGCAGAGCAGGAAATCGTAGCGCCCGAGGAATTCGCGCATGCGGTTGAACAGCTGCGTGCGCAGCGTCTCGGCGCGCGCGATTGCTTCGGGCGTGAGTTTGAGCCCCTGCTCGATGTTCCAGATCAACGTCTGCTTCAGCTGGGCGCGCTGATCCTTGTACAACTGGCCGTGCTTTTGCAGGAAGGCGAGCGCGCACAGCGTCTCGAAGGACTCGGTGGCGCCGGAAAAATCGGGTTCGGCCTCCTCGATGCTGCAGCCCAAGTCCGAGAAAATCCCGCGCTGTTTCTCCAGCACCGCCGTAACGCGCGGATCCATCGGCAGACCACCCAGGTTCCGGCTCCAGGCAATTCTGGTTTTCCTGAAGTCGCGCGCCAAAGCAGAAGAAAAAGTTTTTCCCGGCTCTGTTATCGAGGTCGGCACCCGCGGGTCGGGCCCCGCCATGGCCGAGAGCAGAAACGCCGCGTCCGCCACTGTGCGTGCAACCGGGCCCAGCACCGCGAGCGTGTCCCAGGCGTTGGACGCAGGCCAGCCCGGTACGCGCCCCGGCGTTGGCCGGAAGCCGACTACGTTGCAGTAGTTGCCGGGATTGCGCAGGCTTGCGGCGAGATCGGAGCCGTCGGCGAAAGGCAGCATGCCGGTCGCCACCGCGACCGCCGCGCCGCCCGAAGATCCGCCGCAGGTCTTGGTGAGGTCGTAGGGATTCCTGGTCGCGCCGAATACCGCGTTGAAAGTCTGGCTGCCGGCGCCGAACTCCGGCGTGTTGGTCTTGCCGAGCGTGATTGCGCCGGCGGCCGCGAGGCGCTCGACGATCGCGTCGTCCGCGGCGGGCACATGGTCGCGAAACAGCGGCGAACCCCGCGTCGTGCGGATGCCCTTGGTCGCGACGAGGTCCTTGTAGGCAATCGGCAGGCCCGCCAGGGGTTTGGATTTGTTTGTTTTGAAATTTTTATCGAACTTTTTTGCTTCGGAAATTGCAAGTTCGGGCAAGAACGTCACGATCGCGTTGACTTTCGGGTTTACGCGCTCGATCTGCGCGATGAAGGCCCGCATCACCTCGGTGGCCGAGAGCTTGCGGCTGCGGATGAGTTGCGCGAGTTTTTTCGCGGGCGTAAAGCAGATGTCGTTCATAGCAGCACGATGTCGTATTGTTCCGGCGCATAGTTGGATTCGACCTGCACCGACACGGGTTTGCCGATGAAGTCGGAGAGCATCGCCAGCGCGCCCGACTCCTCCTCCTGGAACAGGTCGCAGACCGGCTGCGAGGCGAGGACGCGGAACTCGCGCGCGTTGAAGGCGCGCGCCTCGCGCAGGATCTCGCGCAGCACCTCGTAGCAGACGGTGCGCGCGGTTTTCACCTGGCCGCGCCCGCTGCAGGCCTGGCAGGGCTCGCACAGCACGTGGGCGAGCGATTCGCGCGTGCGCTTGCGCGTCATTTCCACCAGCCCGAGCGCGGTGAAGCCGCTCAGCGTCACGCGCGTCGGGTCGCGCGCGAGCGCGCGGCGGAATTCCTCCAGCACCGCGGCGCGATGCTCGTCGCTATCCATGTCGATGAAGTCCACCACGATGATGCCGCCCAGGTTGCGCAGCCGCAGCTGGCGCGCGATCGCCTGCGCCGCCTCGAGGTTGGTCTTGAACACGGTCTCGCCGAAATTGCGCCTGCCGACGAAGCCGCCAGTGTTGACGTCCACGGTGGTCATCGCCTCGGTCTGGTCGATTACGAGCGTGCCGCCCGACTTGAGCTCGACGCGTCGCGCCAGGGCCTTCTCTATCTCCTGCTCGACGTTGTACAACTCAAACAGCGGCCGCTCCCCGGTGTAGTGCTGCAGCTTGGCGAGGAGCGCGGGCATGTAGGCGCGTGCGAAGGCGCTCAGCAGCTGGTGGTTCTCGCGCGAATCCACGCGCACCGCAGTGGTGCCCGCCGAGACCATGTCGCGCAGCACGCGTTGTGCGAGCGACAGGCCCTGGTAGACCAGCTTGGGCGGCGGCGCGCCCAGCGCGCTTGCGCGAATATCGCGCCACAGGTTGCGCAGGTACTCGATATCGGCGCGCAGTTCGTCGTCGCTTGCGCCCTCGGCGAGCGTGCGCAGGATGAAGCCGCCGGTTTCGCCCTCGGGCATCAGTTGCTTCAATTTCTCGCGCAGTGCCGCGCGCCCGGCCTCGTCCTCGATGCGCTGCGAGATGCCGATGTGCGGATCCTGCGGCAGGTACACGAGCAGCCGGCCGGCGACCGAGAGCTGGGTCGAGAGCCGCGCGCCCTTGCTGCCGAGCGGATCCTTTAGCACCTGCACCGTGAGGGGCTGGCCTTCGGCGAGCATTTTCTCGATCGGCTTGCCGGGATCGGCCTTGCCGTTTTCGCCGTTCGTTTTCCGGTTCTCCCAGATGTCCGCGACATGCAGGAAAGCGGCACGTTCCAGGCCGATCTCGACGAAGGCCGACTGCATGCCGGGGAGCACGCGCGCGACGCGCCCGACGTAGATGTTGCCCACCAGTCCCCGGTTCGCTTCGCGCTCGACCACCAGTTCCTGCACCTGGCCCGCGGCGAGCACCGCGACACGCGTTTCCTGCGGCGTGAAGTTGACGAGGATTTCCTCGCTCACTTGCGCCGCTCCCTTTGCGCATCCATGCGTTCCAGCAGCTGCGTTGTCTCGTAGAGCGGCAGGCCCATGACGCCCGAGTAGCTGCCGTGCAGCGCGACGACGAACTGCGCGGCGCGGCCCTGGATGGCATAGCCGCCCGCCTTGTCGTCGCACTCGCCGGTGGCGACGTAGCGCTTTATATCGTCCGCGGAGAGAGCCCTGAACTCGACCTCCGAGATCGACAGGGCGCACTCCAGTTTTTCCTCGTAGCGCAACGCGATCGCGCTGAGCACCTGGTGGCGGCGTCCCGAGAGCGCGGCGAGCATGGTCGCCGCGGCGCGCCGGTCGGCGGGTTTGCCGAAAATGCGATCGTCCACCGCCACAGTGGTATCGGCGGCAAGCACCGCGGCGCGCGGCAGGTTGCGCTCCACCACGCGCTGCCAGCCCGCCTGCGCCTTGGCGCGCGCGATGCGCTCGACGTAGATGCGCGGCGTTTCCCCGGCGAGCGCGGTTTCGTCCAGGCCGGGTTCGGTCTCGGGCTTGCCGCGGAACGCGAGCACCTGGAAACGCACCCCGATCTGCGTCAGCAGTTCGCGCCGCCTGGGGCTGCGCGACGCAAGATAAATCGGCCGGTCGAATTGCTCGCTCACTCCGCACCCCCTGGG
Source organism: uncultured Bordetella sp. (assembly GCA_964616875.1). GTDB lineage: Bacteria > Pseudomonadota > Gammaproteobacteria > Burkholderiales > SG8-39 > RBG-16-66-20. The sequence goes on from CAZTSJ010000201.1 coordinate 47,436, forward strand.
AGCGGCGAAGTTTAGCAGGCGGTCGCGCGCTCAAACGCTACCGGATCACCTCATCCGCCCGCGCCAGCAGCGATTGCGGGATCGTCAGGCCGAGCGTCCTGGCAGTATTCATGTTGATCACAAGCTCGAACTTTGTGGGCTGCTCGACCGGCAGATCAGCGGGCTTCGCGCCTTTGAAGATCCGGTCCACATAGTGCGCGGCGCGGCGGAATATCTCTGGGAGGCTCGGCCCATAGGAAATGAGCCCGCCCGCTTCCACGAAGCCGCGAGATCCGTAGATCGACGGCAGGCGCTGCTGCGCGACGAGCTCCACGATACGCTGGCGGTTGGCGTTGGTGAACGTACCGTGCTGCACGATGAGCGCCTGGACGCGCGCGCGTCGCATGGCGGCAAACGCAGTTGCAAGCGCCTCGCGTTTGTTCACCCGTTCGACGACAAGCGCAATGCCCATTTTCTTCGTTGCCGTCCGGATTTGCTCAATGAATAGTAAGGACGTGACACTCTGGCCCCCGGTGAGTACCGCTACCTGCGTCGCATTGGGAGCGAGCTCGCGCAGCAGTTGGAGATCCTTGCCGGCGAGGTCCGTAGACTGGATGCTCATACCCGTGACGTTCCCGCCCGGACGGGCAAGGCTGGCAACTAGGCCCGAGCCAACCGGGTCGGAGGGGCCGGTCATGACGATGGGGATGGTGCTCGTTGCGCGCTTGGCCGCCGCTATGGGTTCAGTGGCCTGCGTGGCAATGAGATCAACCTTGAGCCGCACCAGCTCCGCGGCCATCTCCGGCAAGCGCTCGACATTTCCGGCCGCCCATCGGTACTCTATCGAGAGGTTGCGGCCTTCGACGTATCCCAGGGTGTGGAGTTGGTCGAGGAAGGCTTCGATATATTCGTTCGGACCAGCCGTCTGCGACAGGAAGCCGATGCGCCAGACCTTGCCCGCCGGCTGAGCGAAGGCGAAATGCGGCGCGGCGCCGAGGGCAAGGAGTGTCAGTACCGTGTCGCGCCTGTTCATCTCATTGACCTTGAATTTGGCCCCAATTTTCGCCAGCAGCTCAGGCCGTGTGCGGCTACAGGTTAGAGCGAGGCATCCTTGAACGCCTTCAGTACGGCGTTTATGCGCGTCTGGTATCCAGGGCCCTGGGCCTGAAACCACGCGAGCACTTCCGCGTCCACACGAAGAGAGATGGACCTCTT
>CAZTSJ010000202.1:0-2698 GCA_964616875.1 uncultured Bordetella sp.
AGCGAGTACATCCGCCGCTGCTTTTCCGAGTACGGCGTGAAGACCGATGCCTCGGGGCGCTATGCGTGCATGTACAAGCGCTGGCACCTGATTGGCCTGGAGGTCGGCATCTCGGTTGCTTCGGTCGGACTGCGAGGCGAACCGACCGGCTGCGCCACAGGGTGGCGTGCCGATGCGGTCGCAGTTGCGAAAAAAGATTTGAGCAAAAGCGAAATTCTCGATGGCGAAGGCGGCTACACGGTGGTCGGCCGCCTGATGCCCGCCGCGGCTTCGCTTGCGCAGGGCTGCCTGCCGCTCGGCCTCGCGCACGGCTGGAAGCTGCTGCATCCTGTCGCGGCCGGACAGCCGCTCAAATGGAGCGATGTGGCTTACGCGGCAAACGTGCCGGCGGTGAAGCTGCGCCGCGAGATGGAACAGGCGATGGGCGAACAGCTGCGCTCGGCCGCATGATTCCGTTCTGGTTTCTGAACAGGCGGCGCTATCTGCCGATCATCGAGCGGCCCTCGATCGGCAGCGCGCTGTTGAAGGCGGCGGTTCTCATTCTCGTTCTCGGCACTCTGCACGTGCTGGCGATGGCCGTATACGAAGATATGCCGGCGTTCGACGGCCTGTGGCTGACATTGACCACGCTTTTTACAGTCGGCTACGGCGACCTGGCGGCCAAGACCTTTGCGGGGCGATGGGCGACGATACTGCTGCTTTATCTGGGCGGGATTTTCACTCTCGCCAACCTCGCCAGCCAATGGTTCGAATGGCGTGCCGATGCGAAAGACCGCAAATGGCGCGGACAATGGAGATGGCGCATGAAAGACCACCTGCTTATCCTGAACGCTCCCGCGAGCCATCCGGCCGCATACTTCGAGCGCCTGCTGCAGCAGCTCCGGCAGACAGAGCGTTTCGCCGAGTGCCCGGTTCTCATCATCACCCGCGCTTTCGATCAAGGCTTGCCCGAGCCGCTCGCCAGGCTTGGTGCAGCGCATGTCGCCGCGTGGGGGCTGGATTTCTACGCGCTGCGCGATGCTGCTCCGGGCGAGGCGCGTGCGATCGTAGTGATTGCCAAGTCGGAAACCGATCCGACCTCGGATTCGATCACCCTGGATGCGGTGACGCGGATTCGCGCGCTCGGCGCGCGCGGCCATCTGGTCGTCGAGTGCCTGGACGAACGCAACCGCGAGCGCATGGTCAAGGCCGGCGCCAGCGCCGTGGTGCGGCCGACGCGCGTCTATCCCGAGATCATGGCGCGCGCGCTGGCGCACCCGGGATCGGAAAAGGTGCTCGAGGAAATTCTCGACGCCGGGGGCGCCGAGTGCATGCGCCTGGACGTTGGCTGGGACGGGCCATGGAAGGAACTGGCCGGGCGCCTGATCGACGCCGGGGTCGGCACGGCGCTCGCGTATGAATCGCCTGAAGGTGCGGTGCAGGTGAACCCGCAGGCCGGGGACAAGATCAGGGCGCGCGCGGTTTTCGCCCTGATTTCCGGCGATCCCTCCGGCGCGCAGGCGCGCGCGCAGGCCGCGCTGCGCGGCTGAGGCTTTTCAGATAACGGTACATCTCGGTGTGATCGGCGCCGGCAGGAAGCTTGCGCTGCGCATCACGCCATATTTTCAGGGTGTTTTTCAGATAAGGGGTTTCGACCCCGACCGCGCGTGCAAGCTCCAGGGCAATGCCCACGTCCTTGGTCATCAGGGCATGCTGAAAGCCCGAGGCAAATGCTCCCGTGAAAATCTGCTGGGGGATCTTGCGCTCCGTGGTGCTGTTCTTGCCCGTCGAGGCATTGATCACGTCGACCAGCACCTTCGGATCGAGGCCGAATTTTTCCCCGACCAGCAGCGCCTCGAAACCGGCAATGGTCCCTGCGGCGCCGAGGTAATTGTTCAGCGCCTTGGTGGCGTGGCCCGAACCGAGCGCGCCGGTATGGAAGATTTCCGTGCCCATCTTCGATAGCACCGGCCGCGCACGTTCCAGCAGCGCAGCGTCGCCTCCCACCATCAACGCCAGCGTGCCGTCGGCTGCTTTTGCCTTGGCACCCGAAACCGGGCTGTCCAGCATGTGAATGTTCCTCTTCTTCAGCATGGCGCCCAGTTCGCGCGTCGTACCGGGGTCGGAGGAACTCATGTCGATCACGAGCGAGCCCGTTGCCAGGCCGGGCAGGGCGGCGAGAACGGCTTTGCGCACCGCCTTGCCGTCCGGAACCATCGTGATCAGGATTTCGGCGCCGGTCGCAGCTTGCCGCGCGGAACGGCAATTGCCGCTGCCATTCAGGTCGAACGTTTGCAGCGAGTAGCCGGCCTTCTCCAGGTTTGCGGCCATCAGGCGACCCATCAGCCCGAGGCCGATAAACCCTATCCTCAAATGCCGCGCTCCTTGAACACCTCTTTCGCGCAGCGGAAGCTCACCACCGCGGCGGGCACGCCGCAGTAGATCGCCACCTGCAGGAACACCTCGCGGATCTGTTCCTTGGTCAGGCCGTTGTTGAGCGCGCCGTTGATGTGCAGCTTGAGTTCGTGCTCCTTGCCCAGCGCCGAGAGCATGGCGAGGTTGAGCATCGAGCGCGTCTGGCGCGGCAGCCCGGGCCGGTTCCAGATGTCATTCCAGCAGTAGGTGTTGAGCAGTTCGGTGAACGGGCGGTTGAAATCGTCCACCGCCGCGGTCGACTTGTCGACGTACTCGGCACCGAGCACCTCGCGGCGCGTCTTGA
>CAZTSJ010000203.1:0-26725 GCA_964616875.1 uncultured Bordetella sp.
GTGCGCGTGCTCGACCTCACACGCGTGCTGGCCGGCCCGACCTGCGCGCGCACGCTGGCGGAACACGGCGCCGACGTGCTGAAGATCGCCGGCCCGCACCTGCCGGATTCCGGCGCCACCGAAATCGACACCGGCATCGGCAAGCTGCAGGCGTTTCTCGACCTGCGCACGAAGGAGGGCACCGACACGTTGCGCGGCCTGCTGAAGACCGGTGACGTGTTCTCGCAATCCTTCCGGCCCGGCACGCTGGCGGCGCGCGGTTTCTCCCCTGAAAAGGCCGCGAAACTGCGGCCGGGCATCGTCTACTGCACACTAAGCGCCTGGGGCACCGAGGGCCCCTGGAAAGACCGCCGCGGCTTCGACAGCATCGTGCAGACCGTGAGCGGGATGGCCTGCGCGCAGAGTGGCGGCGTGCCGCCGGATACCAAGCCGCAATTGATGCCCGTCGCGGCGAACGATTACGTCGGCGGCTACCTGATGGCGTTCGGCGCCATGGTGGCGCTGGCGCGGCGCGCAACTGAAGGCGGCAGCTGGCTGGTGCGCGTCTCCCTCGCGCGGACCGGTAAGTGGATCGTCGACCGGGGATTCATCGAAGGCTTCGCCTCCGTCCCGCGTGAGCTTCCGGGAGAGGAACTGAAGTCGCTGACGATGCAGACCCTGAACTACACCCACCTCAGGCCGGTGCTCGAGCTATCCGAAACACGGCCGTTCTGGGAGCGGCCGCCGGCGCCGCTAGGAACTCACAAGCCGGAATGGCCTACGCGTTCTTAGCCTGTAGTTTTTTAATCAACCCCTCGACACCCGAAGTGCGGGTGATCTGCTCGAACTCGGAGCGGTAGGTCAGCACCAGGCTCACGCCTTCCACGGCGATGTCGTAGATCTTCCAGCCTTCGGCGGTTTTCTTCATCGAATATTCGACCGGGACCGGCGGCCGGCCCACGCTCAAGTACTGGTTGCGCACGGTGACTTCCGTCGCCCCCGGCGCCATGCGCACCGGCAGCACTTTCAGCGTCTGGCCGCGATAGACGTCGATGGCGTTCGTGTAGATGCGCACCAGCATCGAGCGGAATTCGTTCACCACCAGCGCCTGCTGCGCCGGGGTGGCCGCGTACCAGGACTTGCCCATGGCGAGCTGCGCGGTTTCGCGGAAATCCACGTGCGGCAGGATCTTCTGCTCGATCAGCACGAGCGCCTTCTTGCGGTCGCCCGCCTGCAGCTGCTTGTCGGCCTTGATGTTCTCGAGGATGTCGGAGGTGACTTTCTTGACGAGATCCTCCGGGCCGAGTTCCTGCGCGCCGGCCGCGGCGGCGAAGAAAAAGGACAGAGCAAGCGCGAACAGTCTCATGGGTAGCCTCTCCTGTTCCTCTGAGACTGCAGCAGCTTGGTGGAGTTCCTCCGCACGCGGGAGCTTTAACTCCAATCTGTAAGCAAATATGTCGCCGGATCGCGACAGATCAGGCGGGCCTCGACCAGAGCCAGAGCTGGTTCGCGGCCACCGCGCCCAGAATGATCGCACCGCCTGCGACCGTTGCCAGGGCAGGGACTTCGCCCGCGCCGAGCCAGGCCCAGAGAGGGCCGAGCACGATTTCGAGCAGGCCGAGCAACGCCATCTCCGGCGCGCGCAGGGTACGGCTCACCAGCACCAGCAGCATGCAGGGCAGACCGAGCTGGAATATGCCCAGCACGGCGAGCACCAAAAGGTCGCGCTGCGTGGCCTCGAACGGCAGCGCCCAGGGCAGCGTGACTGCCGCCGACATGAGCGCGCCGAGCAGCACCGCGGGCATGAGATCAATACGGCTGGCCGCGTGCCGCATCATGACGACGTTGACGGCGCCGGCGATCGGGATGCTGAGCGCGATGAGCATGCCGGTGAGGTGCCGGCCTTCATCCGCCTGCAATCCGGCGCCGAACATCACCGCCATTCCGGCGGTCGCAACCGCAATCGCGGCCCAGGTGCGCGCGGGCACCGGCTCGCGCAGCACCAGCCAGGCGAGCAGGGCGGTGAGGAGCGCGCCGATGCTGTTGGTGACCAGGACGTTGGCGGTCGTGGTCAGGGTAAGCGCGACGATGAAGGCGGTGAACATCACCGCCCACAGCACGCCCGAAATCAGGCCGACCATGCCCGAGGCCCGCAGCGCGCGCCAGGCGCCCGCGCCCTGCAACACGCCGAGCGCCGCGGCGACGAACAGCGCGGCGAAGGAGCTGCGCCAGAACGCGATTTCGAAGGCGCCGGCGCCCTCGATGCTGCGCGTCAGCACGCCGGCCATGCTCCACAGCAGGGGGGCAACGATCATCAACACGAGCGCGACGGAGCGCCGCGGCGGCGCGGGCAGGCTCACGCGGAGCGTGTAGCCAGAAAGCTCGCCAGCGCCCGGCAGCTGTGGCTGTCGGCGCGCAACGCGAGGTCCGGCGTGCCCTGGAATACCACGCGCCCGCCCAGGCCGCCGCCCTCCGGGCCCAGGTCCACGATCCAGTCGGCCTCCGCGATGATGTCCAGGTTGTGCTCGATCACCACCACGGAGTTCCCGGCGTCCACCAGGCGGTGCAGCACGCGGATCAGTTTCTCCACGTCGGCCATGTGCAGGCCGACAGTCGGTTCATCGAGCACGTAGAGGGTTTTCTTGTCCGAATTCGTCTTCGCGAGCTCGGTGACAAGCTTCAGGCGCTGCGCCTCGCCGCCCGACAGCGTCGGGCTTTGCTGGCCGAGCGTGAGGTAGCCCAGGCCGACGTCCTGCATCAGGCGCAGCGCGCGGTGGATGGCGGGATGCGCGGCGAAGAACATGACTGCCTCGTCCACGCTCATCGCCAGAACTTCGCCGATGGTTTTTTCGCGCCAGCGCACCGAGAGCGTGTCCGCATTGAAGCGCAGTCCGCCGCAGGCTTCGCAGGCGACCTTGACGTCGGGCAGGAAGGACATTTCGATTTTCTTCACGCCCTGGCCCGTGCAGCCTTCGCAGCGCCCGCCCTTGGTGTTGAAGGAGAAGCGGCTCGCGCTCCAGCCGCGCATGCGCGCCTCCGAGGTATCGGCGAAACTGCGGCGGATCGCGTCCCAGAAACCGACGTAGGTGGCGGGGCAGGAGCGCGGCGTTTTGCCGATGGGCGTCTGGTCCACCTCGAGCACGCGATCGAGCAGCTTCGCGCCGGCAATGCTCTTGCAGCCGATGGATTTCTTCTCCTGCAGGGAGCGGAACAGGACGTCCCTCGCGAGCGTGGACTTGCCCGAGCCCGAGACGCCCGTGATGACGACCAGGCGATGGAGCGGAATACGTGCGTCGATGTTCTGCAGATTGTGAAGTTTCGCCTTCTGGATTTTCAGGTCCAAAGACTTTGCGTTGACAGCACGGCGCGGCTGGAGGGGGTGTTTCAGGGGTTCCTTCAAAAAGCGCCCGGTGAGCGAATCCGGCAGCTTCATGAGATCGCTCGCGTCGCCCGCGCCGATGACGCGGCCGCCCTGCTTGCCGGCGCCGGGCCCCAGGTCGATGACATGGTGCGCCCGCCGGATGGTGTCTTCATCGTGCTCGACCACCACCAGCGTGTTGCCCTTGGCTTCCAGTTTCTCCAGTACGTCGAGCAGGACCTGGTTGTCGCGATGGTGCAGGCCGATGGTCGGCTCGTCGAGGATGTAGCACACGCCGCGCAGGTTGGAGCCCAGTTGCGCGGCGAGCCGGATGCGCTGCGCTTCCCCGCCCGAGAGCGTCGGCGCCGAGCGATCCAGCGTCAGGTAGCCCAGGCCGACCTGCTGCAGGAAGTCCAGCCGGCTGTTCAATTCTGCGATCAAGTCGTTTGCGATTTCCAGTTCCCTGCCTTTCAAAACCATCTTTGAAAGAAAACCTGACAAAACCCCGATAGGCATACCCCCAAATTCAGCAATGCTTCTATGCTTCCACTTGACCGCGAGCGCCTCGGGATTGAGGCGGTTGCCGTCGCACGCGGGGCAGGGCTGGTCCACCTCGAGCCACTCGATCCAGGAATCGAGCACATGGTCCTCGGTGCCGGTGCGCGAGCGATCGGTGTCCCAGCCCACGTCCTTCAGTTCCAGCCCCGTGCCGACGCAGCTCGGGCACCAGCCGTGGCGCGAGTTGTAGGAGAAAAGCCGCGGATCCAGTTCGGCGAAGCCGCGTCCGCAGGAAGGGCAGGAGCGCTTGGTGGAAAAGGACTGCGGCTTCCCGGCGAGAACCTGCATCGCGCCCTTGCCGAGTTCGAGTGCAGTGGAGAGTGCTTTTCGCAGTTCGTTTTCTTTTTTCACTTCTATTTTCAAAGTCAAAACTGGAAGCTCGATGCTGTGCTCCTTGAAGCGGTCAATCCTTGGAAATGGCAGTACCGGCAGGAACTTGCCATCCACGCGCAGATGCGAGTAACCCTTGCTGCGCGCCCATTTGGCGAGCTCGGTATAGACGCCCTTGCGGTTGACGATGAGGGGTGCGAGCAGGGTCACGGTCTGATTTCTGAATTCTTTTAAAATCCTGGAAAGAATTAAATCCTCACTTTGCGGTTGAATGGGCACCTCGCAGTCTGGGCAATGCTGGGTGCCGAGCTTGACGAAGGCAAGGCGCAGGAAATGGTGTACTTCGGTGAGCGTGCCGACGGTGCTTTTCCTGCCGCCGCGGCTGCTGCGCTGCTCGATCGCGACGGTCGGCGGAATGCCGAAGATCGCATCCACGTCAGGGCGCGAGGCACCCTGGACGAACTGGCGTGCGTAGGCGTTGAGCGATTCCAGGTAGCGCCGCTGGCCTTCCGAGAACAGGATGTCGAAGGCCAGGGTCGACTTGCCCGAGCCCGACACGCCAGTGACGACCGTGAAGCGGTCGCGCGGAATCTCGACGTCGATGCCTTTCAGGTTGTGCTCTTTCGCGTTGTGGATCTGGATGGAGGTGCCGAGATAGCGACCTGCCGGTTGCGTGGCTTTTAATTGTTGGGTAAAAGATTTTTCATAATCTCTCAGTGCCTTGGCGGTATGGGAATCCGGATGCCTGGTCACTTCCTCAGGTGTCCCGGTGCAGACCACGTAGCCGCCCGCTGCACCGCCCTCGGGGCCCAGGTCGATGATCCAGTCGCAAGCGCGGATCACGTCCAAGTTGTGCTCGATCACCAGCAGCGAATGCCCCGAGTCGAGCAGCTGCCGGAAGGCGCGCAGCAGCTTCGCCACATCGTCGAAGTGCAGGCCGGTGGTCGGCTCGTCGAACAGGAACAGCTTCGCGGTCTCGCCGGCTCCTGCCTCGGCGAGATAGCCCGCAAGCTTCAGGCGCTGCGCTTCGCCGCCGGAGAGCGTCGGCACCGGCTGGCCGAGGCGCAGGTAATCGAGGCCGACGTCCTTGAGCGGGCGCAGCTTCGCCACCAGCTCGGCTTCGTTGCGGAAGAAGTAGAGCGCCTCCGACACGGTCAGGTCGAGCACGTCGGCGATGGACTTGCCGCCGATTTTCACTTCCAGGATCTCGGCGCGGAAGCGCCTGCCGTCGCAGTCCGGGCAGCGCAGGTAGACGTCCGAGAGGAACTGCATCTCGACGTGCTCGAAACCGTTGCCGCCGCAGGCCGGGCAGCGGCCGTTGCCTGAATTGAAGCTGAACGTGCCCGCGGTGTACTTGCGCGCTTTTGCTTCAGGCGTTTTCATGAAGAGTTGCCGGATCGAATCAAAGGCGCCTACATAGCTCGCCGGGTTGGAGCGCGTGGTCCTGCCGATCGGCGACTGGTCCACCATGACCACTTCCTCGATCTGGTCGGCGCCGCGCAGCCCCTGGTGCGCGCCCGGCGGATCGGTAGGCTTGCCCTTGGCCTTGCGCAGGGCGGCGTAGAGCACGTTCTGCACCAGCGTCGACTTGCCCGAACCGGAGACGCCGGTGACGCAGACCAGGCGCTCGAGGGGAATCGCTATGTCGATGTGCTTGAGATTGTGATGCGTCGCTCCTTCTATCTGAATGAAGTTTTTCGAACGAATTTCATTTCTCTTGGCAACGGCTTTCTTCCTGCCCGAAAAATATTCGGCCGTTATCGTCTTTTGTTTTCTTAGATCGGAGGGAGACCCAAAAAAAACCACTTCGCCGCCCCTCTCTCCCGGTCCGGGGCCGATGTCGAGGATGCGGTCGGCGGCGAACATGATCTGCGGATCGTGTTCCACCACCACCAGCGAGTTGCCGGCGTCGCGCAGCCGCTGCATGACGTCGATCACGCGCCCCATGTCGCGCGGGTGCAGCCCGATGGAGGGCTCATCCAGCACGAACAGCGTGTTGACGAGCGAGGTACCGAGCGCGGTGGTGAGGTTGATGCGCTGCACTTCTCCGCCCGAAAGCGTGCGCGACTGCCGGTCGAGCGTGAGGTAGGCGAGGCCGACGTCGCAGAGGAATTTCAGCCGCGTGCGGATCTCCGTGAGCAGCAGGCCGATAGCTTCATCGAGCGGTGCAGGAAGTTGAATTTGATCAAATATTTTTCTCACGTCTGAAATCGGTAAAAGCATCAAATCGTGAATCGAAAGACCGTTCAATTTCCAAAGAATGGAATCCGGCTTCAGGCGCGTGCCGTTGCAGGCGCTGCACGGCGTATAGGCGCGGTACTTGGAGAGCAGCACGCGGATGTGCATTTTGTAGGCCTTGCTCTCCAGCCACTTGAAGAAGCGCCGCACGCCGTACCAGACGCCGGGCCAGGACTTGCGCCAGCTGACCCACTCGGGCTCACCCTCGAGGAGCCAGGTTTTATGGGCTTCCTTCAGGTCTTTGAATGGAACATCCAAAGGAATTCCCCGCTTCTTCGCATACTTGACGAGGTCGTGCTGGCAATCCTTGAAGCTGGGGGACTGCCAGGGTCTGACACAACCGTCTTTTAATGAAAGGCTTTCATTCGGCACCACCAAACCAAAATCCACGCCAATCACGCGCCCGAAGCCGCGGCACATTTCGCAGGCGCCGAGCGGCGAATTGAACGAGAACGCCGCGGGGGTCGGTTCGCTGTAGGAGACGTCGCAATCCGGGCAATGCAGGTGGGAAGAGAACTTCCACGGGCTGCCATCCTCCGGAAACGCGTTCACCTTGCCCTGGCCCAGCTTGAGCGCGCTCTCGAGGGCTTCCGTCACCCGCGCGCGCTCGGCCGAGCCCATGCGGAAACGGTCCTGGATTACTTCCAGCGAAGTCTTGCTGCGCTGGTGGAAGCGCGTGTAGCCCTGCCGCTCGAGCAGTTGCAGGATTTCCTTTTCGGTAAAATTCTTTGGAATTTCAACGGGAAAGGTCAGGACCAGCCTTGGATCCAGTGCCTTTTTTGCCTTCTCGTTCAAAGCAGAAAAAATTGAATCCGCTGTATCTCTGACCACCGGCTTGCCGCAGCCCCTGCAGAACAGTTTCGCCGCCCGCGCGTAGAGCAGCTTGAGGTGGTCGTTCAGCTCGGTCATCGTGCCCACGGTGGAGCGCGAAGTGCGCACCGGGTTGGTCTGGTCGATGGCGATGGCCGGCGGGATGCCTTCGATCGAGTCCACCTGCGGCTTGTCCATGCGGTCGAGGAACTGGCGCGCATAGGGGCTGAAGGTCTCGACGTAGCGGCGCTGCCCCTCGGCGTACAGCGTGTCGAAGACGAGCGAAGACTTGCCCGAGCCCGAAACGCCGGTGACCACCACCAGCTCGCCGTTCGGGATCGAGAGCGTCAGGTTCTTGAGGTTGTTCTGGCGCGCGCCGCGAATGTGGATCGCGTCGGCCGGGGGGTGTTCGCGCTTCATCGGTCGAAGGAGAGGGGCGATTCTATCCATGAATAAAGGTTTATAGTCCCGGGAATGAACTTGCGGCACTGGATGCTGCTCGCGATTTTCTGGCTTTCGCCGGCGCTCGCCGACCCGGCGCCGGTGGTCGTTATCCCTGTCGAAGGCGCGATCGGCCCCGCGACCGCGGATTTCGTGCGTCGCGGGCTGGAACGCGCGGCGAAGGAAAAGGCGCAACTCGTCGTGTTGCGCCTCGACACGCCCGGCGGCCTAGACACCTCGATGCGCGAGATCATCAAGGACATCCTCGCCTCGCCGGTCCCGGTGGCGGGGTTCGTTGCGCCGGGCGGCGCGCGCGCGGCGAGCGCCGGCACCTTCATCCTCTATGCGTGTCATATCGCGGCAATGGCGCCGGCGACCAATCTTGGTGCCGCCTCCCCGGTGGCAATCGGCGGCATGCCGGGCGGCAACGAGAAGGCCGGCACGAAGAAGGAATCGGAGAAGGACGCGGTGGGCGTGCCTGCCGACACGCTGATGCGCAAGGTGATGCACGACGCCGCGGCCTATATCCGGGGCCTGGCGCAGCTGCGCGGCCGCAATGCCGACTGGGCGGAGCGCGCGGTGCGCGAAGCGGTGAGCCTGCCGGCGGCCGAGGCGCTCAAGCTCAAGGTGATCGATGTAGTGGCGGACGACGTCGCCGCGTTGCTGAAACTGGTCGATGGGCGCGTGATCGGCGACAAAACCCTTCGCACGGCGGGTGTCGCGGCCGTTGCCTACGAGCCGGACTGGCGCACGCGTTTCCTCAGTGTTATCACCAACCCGAGCTTCGCCTATATTCTCGTGCTGCTGGGGGCTTACGCCATTTTTTTCGAGTTCACCAACCCGGGGATGGTCCTGCCCGGCGTTGTGGGCTCGATCTGCGTGCTGGTGGCGATGTACGCCTTTCACATGCTGCCGGTGAATTTCGCCGGCATCGCGCTGATCCTTCTCGGTATCGGTTTCATGGTGGCGGAGGTGTTTTTCCCCGCCTACGGCTCGCTAGGGGTTGGCGGCATTGTCGCGTTCGCCCTCGGCTCGGTGATCCTGATCGACACCGACATCCCGGAATTCCAGATTCCCTACGCGCTGATCGCGGGCATCACCGCGGCCAGCGCCGGATTCGTGTTCTTCGTGGTCGGCATGCTGCTGCGGACGCGGCGGCGCCCGGTGGTGAGCGGGCGCGAGGAACTGGTCGGCGCCACGGGCGAGGCGCTCGAGGACCTGCAGGCCGAAGGCTGGGCCCGGGTCCATGGCGAGCGCTGGCGGGTTCGCAGCACGGTCCCGCTCAAACGCGGCGAACGCCTGCGCGTCACCGCGATCCATGGTTTGGTACTTGATGCAGTTCCGGAACCCCGCAACGGAGGCTGACCATGTCCTATTTCACGATAGGTGCGCTGATCGTCGTTATCGTCCTGGCGATAGCGTCCATTCGCGTGCTGCGCGAATACGAGCGCGGCGTGGTATTCCTGCTCGGGCGCTTCCAGCGCGTGATGGGTCCGGGGCTGATCGTCATCGTCCCGGGCGTGCAGCAGATGGTGCGCGTGGACCTGCGCATCGTGGTATTCGACGTGCCGCCGCAGGACGTGATTACGCGCGACAACGTTTCGGTGAAGGTCAATGCGGTGGTGTATTTCCGGGTCGTCGACCCGCAACTCGCGATCATCCAGGTGGCGAACTTTCTCGAAGCGACCAGCCAGTTGTCGCAGACCACCTTGCGTGCGGTGCTCGGCAAGCATGAACTGGATGAACTGCTTGCCGAACGCGAGCGGCTGAATCTCGACATCCAGAGCGTGCTCGATTCGCAGACCGACGCCTGGGGCATCAAGGTATCGAACGTCGAAATCAAGCACGTCGACCTGAATGAATCGATGGTGCGCGCGATCGCGCAGCAGGCCGAGGCGGAGCGGGCGCGGCGCGCGAAAATCATCCACGCCGAGGGCGAGCAGCAGGCGGCGGAGAAGCTGCTGCAGGCGGCGGCGATTCTCTCGCAGCGCCCGGAGGCGATGCAGCTGCGCTATCTGCAGACGCTTACCCAGATCGCCGGCGACAAGAACTCCACCATCGTCTTTCCGGTGCCGATGGATATCCTCGGGCCGCTCATGGAGGCGGCAAAGCGTGTCAAGGGTTGAGCCGGGAAAACAGCCATTCGGTTGATGCCGCCGCGTCTTGCCTTGCCGTGCTTCCCGGTGCGGCACGCGGTGTTTGTAGCCGTAGTTCATGATGAAGGAGGGGCTATAGACGAAGATCACTGCAGCCCTACCCAACCGCCGGTGCAGTGGCGCCGGCATACGTCGCCCTGACGCGACGGGACGCGGCCACTCCAATGTGGCGCTCCTGCGAAGCCCCGTGATCGATGCGGGGCTTCGTGCATTTGAGCGGCTATACTCGGCCGACGGGCCGTCGTGCCTGCGATGGCCGTCCTTTGGAGTAGCCTCATGGCGCGCATGGTCAAGTGCATCAAGCTCGGGCGCGAGGCCGAGGGGCTCGATTTCCCGCCCTATCCCGGCCCGCTCGGCAAGCGCATCTTCGAGAACGTGTCGAAGGAAGCGTGGCGCCATTGGCTCGAGCAGCAGAAGATGCTGGTGAACGAGAACCGGCTCAACCTCGCGGACAAGAAGGCGCGCGACTACCTCGCGCAGCAGATGGAGAACCACTTCTTCGGCGGCGGCGCCGACGTTGCTTCGGGCTATGTCGCGCCGCAAGAGAAGTAGGCATGGACGGTAGCAAGCCACAGCCTACCGAAATCAAGCTGCACCAGAAATCGCGGTTGATGGAACTCGCGTTCTCGGACGGCAGCCGGTTCGAGTTGAGCTACGAACTGCTGCGCGTGTATTCGCCTTCGGCCGAAGTGCGTGGCCACGGACCCGGCCAGGAAGTGCTGCAGGCCGGCAAGCGCGACGTGGGAATCACGGCGCTCGAACCGAGCGGCAGCTACGCGGTGACGCCTGCGTTCTCCGACGGGCACAGCACCGGCATCTATTCCTGGGAGTACCTGTACTGGTTGGGCCAGAATCGCGATTCGCTGTGGCAGCAATACCTCGAGCGTATGGAAACGGCGGGAGCAAGCCGCGAGCCGGGCCCGGCACCTTTCGAGCAGCGGCCAAAATCAAAATAGCCGGCTCATGAAACGCGTCCTGCTCCTGCTGCCGACCACCGGCTACCGCAACCAGGATTTTCTTGCGGCGGCGAAAAAGCTCGATGTGGAGATCGTGGCGGCGGCGAACTACTGTCACCAACTGGCCCCGTCGTGGGGCCTCGCTCCCATCATGGCGTTGCATTTCGATCGCCCGCAGCAGGCGGCCGACACCGTCTTGCGGGAGATTGATCGCGACCTCGATGCGGTGCTGGCGGTGGACGATTCGGGAGTCGAGCTTGCGGCGCTGCTTGCGGAGCGCCTTGGCTTGCCTGGAAACCCCGCCGTTGCGGTTTGCCGCGTGCGCGACAAGCTCGCGTTTCGCCGGCTGCTGAGGGAACGGGATTTCCTGTGTCCAGGATTCCATCACCTGCCGACGGACGATGACGCCCGGACGCTGTTGGCTGAGTTGACGTTTCCCGTGGTAGTGAAGGCACGGCGTCTGTCGGGGAGCCGCGGCGTGATTCGTGCCGATGATTCCGAAGAGCTGGTGAGGGCCGTAAGCTGGGTGCGGGCGATCCAGTCCCGCGCCGACCGGGACGCCCGGGATCTGGGCCTCATCATCGAGGACTTCATTCCGGGACGCGAGTTCGCTCTGGAAGGCACTTTGGATCGGGGCGAACTCACCACTCTCGCCCTGTTCGACAAACCCGATCCCCTGAACGGGCCCTATTTCGAGGAAACGCTGTACGTCACACCGTCGCGGCTGCCCGAGGCGGTTCAAGCGCGCATCTGTCAGGAAGTGGCCCGAGCCTGCCGCGTGGCCGGACTCGCGAGCGGGCCGGTGCACGCCGAAGTGCGGGTCAATGACCGGGGAATCTGGATCCTGGAAATCGCGGCGCGCTCGATCGGGGGCCTGTGCGGGCGCGTCCTTAACCATTTCCTGGGCATGAGTTTGGAGGAGATGATTTTGCGCCAGGCGGTCGCCGAGCCGCTCGCCGTTGCAGGCGCGGACGGCGCCGCGGGAGTCATGATGATTCCCATCCCACGGCGCGGCATTTACCATGGGTTCGAAGGCTTGGCCGCCGCGCACTCGGTCGCCGGCGTCACCGGGGTGAGCATTACCGCGGAGCCCGGCCAGATCGTCGCGCCGCCGCCCGACGGTGCGAGCTACCTGGGGTTCATTTTCGCCCGGGCGGCGACCCCCGCCGAGGCTGAAAAGGCGTTGCGCCGCGCCCATCGCGAATTGCGCTTCGATATCCGCGCTGAGTATCCGGCGACGCTGGCGCCCGCCACAGAGAGGACATGAAACCCGATGCGAGCTTACTTGCTGATCTCCGGCGTCGTTTTCGGCGTAATCGCACTGCTGCACATTGCCAGGCTTTTGCTGGACTGGCCGGCCCAGATAGCCGGCTGGGACGTGCCGCTCTGGCTCTCATGGCTGGCGTTTGCGGCGGCGGGGGTGCTGTCGGTCTGGGCATTTCGCCTGGTCGGCCAAGCACGGCCGACAGCCCATTCTTAACCGTCAGCCCGTGATGTATTGCTTGAGCTGGTCGATGACGAATTTCTGCTCGGAGATGATGTCTTTCACCAGGTCGCCGATGGAGATGAGGCCGATCAGCTTGCCATTGTCCACGACGGGCAGGTGGCGCATGCGGCCGTCGGTCATCAGCGCCATGCACTCTTCGTTGCTCTGGTCCGGTCGCACCACCATGACCGGGAAGGTCATGATGTCGCGCACCAGCGTTTCTTTCGACGAGCGGCCCAGGAGGATGATTTTGCGTGCGTAGTCGCGTTCGGTGAAGATGCCGGCGATCTTGGCGTCCTCCATCACCAGCAGCGCGCCGATGTTCTTCTCCGCCATCCGCTTGAGGGCGTCAAACACCGTTGTCGAGGGCGTGACGGTCTCGACCGCCTGCTCGGGCTTGGACTTGAGAATTTGAGCCGCGCTTTTCATGGACCACTCATTGCAAGACCACCGGGACCGCCCCGTGGATACTGCGCCCGGAATGCCGGCAGCACAAGCACAGACTACAATCCGTGATAGATGAGCCGACAAGAGGCGATTGCCCACGCTGAGCGCTACTTCGACGAGGGCGGATTCTTCGCCGACCTCGCGCGCCGCGTCGCCATTCCCACCGAAAGCCAGAATCCGGAGCGCGGCCCCGATCTGGCGCGCTATCTGAGCGCCGAAATGCAGCCGAGCTTCGAGCGGCTGGGATTTCGCTGCCGCATATTCGACAACCCGCTGCCCACGAAGGGCGGCCCGTTCCTGCTCGCCGAGCGCATCGAGGATCCGGCGCTGGTCACGGTGTTTTCCTATGGCCACGGCGACGTCATCCGCGGCCAGGAGAAAAGCTGGCGCGCGGGTCTCGATCCCTGGGTCCTCAAGCAGGATGGCGACCGGCTCTATGGCCGCGGCACCGCCGACAACAAGGGCCAGCACTCCATCAACCTCGCGGCGATGGCGGCGGCGATCGCTGCGCGCGGCAAGCTGGGTTTCAACCTCAAGGTGCTGATAGAGACGGGCGAAGAAGTCGGCTCGCCCGGATTGAGGGAAATGTGTCTTGAAAATAAAAAACTGCTCAAGGCGGATGTGCTGATCGCCTCGGACGGTCCGCGCCTGTCGCCGCTGCTGCCCACGCTTTTTCTGGGCACGCGCGGGGCTTTGAACATGGACCTGGTGGTGGACCTGCGCGAAGGCGGGCATCACTCCGGAAATTGGGGCGGGCTGCTTGCCAACCCCGGCATCATCCTCGCGCAGGCGCTGGCGACCATTACCGGTCCCAAAGGCGAGATCAAGATCCCGGAGTGGCGCCCGGACTCGCTCACACCGGCGGTGCGCGCGGTGCTCGACGGCCTGGAGGTGGACGGCGGCGAGAACGCGCCCGAAATAGACCAGGATTGGGGCGAGCCCGGCCTCATGCCCGTGGAGCGGGTCTTCGGCTGGAACAGCTTCGAAGTGCTGGCCTTCGTCTGCGGCAATCCGGACAAGCCGGTAAATGCCATCCCGCCGCGCGCGAGCGCGCATTGCCAGCTGCGCTACGTCGTCGGCACCGATCCGGCCGACATCGTGCCCGCCTTGCAGCGGCACCTGGTGAAGAACGGCTTCCGCATGGTCAAGGTGACGCAGTCGCGCGACGGCTTTTTCCCCGCCACGCGCCTGAACGTGGACCATCCCTGGGTGCTGTGGGCCGCTGCTTCGCTGCAGAAAACCTCGGGCAAGAAACCGGTGATCCTGCCCAACCTCGGCGGCTCGCTGCCGAACGATATCTTCTCCGACCTGCTCGGGCTGCCCACGGTCTGGATACCGCATTCCTACGCCTCGTGCAGCCAGCACGCGCCCAACGAACACCTGCTCGCTCCGGTGGCGCGCGATGCGCTGCGCCTGATGGCGGGAATCATGTGGGACCTGGGCGAGGGCAATCTGCCCAAAGGCTAGGAGCGGCGATGCACGGAAAAATTTCTGCCCTGGCCGCCGTGCTTGCCCTCGCTGCTGCGCTGTCGGGCTGCGGCAAGGCGGCGAGCGAGCAGGCGGTCGAGTTCAATGATGCGCTGGTGCAGTCGCAAAAGCGCGTCTCCGATTCCAGCCGGGAATTCGGCGACACGATCAGCGCGGCGATCAATGGCCAGATCATCGACGTCGCCAAGGCACGCAGCAAGTACGGTTTCGTCGTCGAGGCGATCGATCGCGCCCGTGAGGACGCGCGCGCGGTGCGCATCCCGAAATCAGCGTCGGCGCAGCTGTTCTACGACGCGCACCTCGGGCTGCTCGACAAACAGGAGCAGGTGGTGAAGGAGGAATTCAAGGCGATCGTCAAGGTGCTGGACGATCCCCTCGTCACGCCGCAGGAGCGGGTCAAGAAACTGATCCCGATCGCGCGCTACCTCCGTTCACTGGACAACGCCGAGCAGGATCGCGTCAAGCACACGCAGGCGGCCTTTGCCCGCGCGCACGGCATCATTCTCAGGAGGTAGTGCGTTCATGCTGCGCACCGAGTTTCTTCTTCCTTTGTTCTTGCTTGCCGCGAGCGCGGCGCAGGCCCAGACCCAGACCCACCGCAGCGAGGAGCATTCCTTCACCGTGACGAGCGTGATCGGCGGTCTCGCCAATCCCTGGGCGGTGGCGTTTTTGCCGGACGGCAGGATGCTGATCACGGAGCGGGCCGGAAGGCTGCGCATTGCGAAGGACGGCAAGCTCGATCCCGAACCGGTTTCCGGCTTGCCGGCGGTCACGCCGCAGGGGCAAGGCGGGTTGATGGACGTGGCGTTGCATCCGAATTTCGCCAGGAACGCGCTGGTGTACTGGGCGTTCGCCGGCAAGGGCGCGGACGGCGTCGGTACCGAAGTGGCGCGCGGCAAGCTGGTGGGCAACCGCATCGAGGGCGCCGAGGTGCTCTTCAGGCAAAGCCCGAAGGGGACGACGGGCCGGCATTTCGGTTCGCGCCTGGTGTTCGATCGCGCCGGATTCCTCTACATCACGCTGGGCGACCGCGGCGAGCAGGAGAGGGCGCAGAAGCCCGACGATCACGCCGGTTCGGTGATCCGGCTGCACGACGACGGCCGGGTGCCGAAGGACAATCCCTTTGTCGGCAAGCAGGGCTGGAAGCCCGAGAAGTACACGCTGGGCAACCGCAACATGCAGGGCGCGGCGCTGCATCCGGTCACGGGACTGCTCTGGACGCACGAGCATGGGCCGCAGGGCGGCGATGAAGTGAACGTGATCCGCGCCGGGGTGAATTACGGCTGGCCGGTGATCACCTACGGCGCCAACTACGGCACCGGCACGAAAATCGGCGAGGGAACCCAGAAGCCCGGCATGGCGCAGCCGCTGCACCGCTGGGTGCCATCGATTGCGCCCTCGGGAATGGCGTTTTACACCGGCGAGCGGTTCCCGCGCTGGAAGGGCGACCTGTTTATTGGTGCGCTGAGGGACCAGATGCTGGTGCGCCTGCGGCTGGACGGCGAGAAGGTGGTGCGCGAGGAACGCATGCTGCAGGGCGTCCTCGGGCGCATCCGGGACGTGCGCGCCGCGCCGGACGGATATCTGTACCTGCTCACCGACGAACCCGCCGGCATCCTCGCGCGGCTGGAACCCGCAAACTAGACGAAAGCAATGGCCAAATTCGTCTACACCATGCGGCGCGTCAGCAAGACAGTGCCGCCCCAGCGCGCGATCCTGAAGAACATCTCGCTCAACTTTTTTCCCGGCGCCAAGATCGGCGTGCTCGGGCTGAACGGTTCGGGCAAATCCACGCTGCTGAAAATCATGGCGGGAGTGGACGACGGCTACGAGGGCGAGGTGATCCGGATGCCGGGCATCCAGGTCGGTTTCCTGCCGCAGGAGCCGCAGCTGGAAGCGGCGAAGACCGTGCGCGAAACGGTCGAGCAGGGCCTGGGCGACGTCGCTGCCGCGAAGCAGCGGCTCGACGAGGTCTACGCCGCGTACGCCGAAGAGGGCGCGGACTTCGACAAGCTCGCCGCCGAGCAGGCGACGCTGGAAGCGCTGGTGAATTCCTCCGATTCGGCGCAGCAGGTCGAGATCGCGGGCGATGCGCTGCGGCTGCCGCCCTGGGAAGCCAAGGTTGAGATTCTCTCGGGCGGCGAGAAGCGCCGCGTGGCGCTGTGCCGGCTGCTGCTGCAGAAGCCCGACCTGCTGCTGCTTGATGAGCCGACCAACCACCTCGACGCGGAGAGTGTCGACTGGCTGGAGCAGTTCCTGCTGCGTTTCCCCGGCACCGTGGTGGCGGTGACGCACGACCGCTACTTCCTCGACAACGCCGCGGGCTGGATCCTGGAACTGGACCGCGGCATGGGCATCCCCTGGGAGGGCAACTACTCCTCGTGGCTGGAACAGAAGCAGAAGCGCCTCGAGGTCGAATCCAAGCAGGAGGAGGCGCGCATCAAGTCCATGAAGGCCGAGCTCGAATGGGTGCGGCAGAACGCGAAGGGCCGGCAGGTGAAATCCAAGGCGCGCCTGGCGAAGTTCGAGGAGCTGTCGCAGTACGAGCACCAGCAGCGCAACGAAACGCAGGAAATCTTCATCCCGGTGGCCGAGCGCCTCGGCAACGAGGTGATCGAATTCAAGGATGTGTCCAAGGGCTTCGGCGACCGGCTGCTGATCGACAAACTCTCGTTCATGGTGCCGCCCGGCGCCATCGTGGGCATCATCGGGCCGAACGGGGCCGGAAAAAGCACTTTATTTAAATTGCTGACGAAAAAAGAAAAGCCTGATGCCGGCAAAATTTCCATCGGCAAAACGGTAAAGATTGCCCACGTCGACCAGTCGCGCGACGCGCTGCAGGGCGACAAGACGGTGTTCGAGGACGTCTGCGGCGGGCAGGACGTCATCACGGTGGGCAAATTCCAGATGCCTTCGCGCGTCTACCTCGCGCGCTTCAATTTCCGCGGCGCCGACCAGCAGAAGCAGGTCGGCCAGCTCTCGGGCGGCGAGCGCGGCCGGCTGCACCTCGCCAAGCAGCTGGTGTCGGGGGCCAACGTGCTGCTGCTGGACGAGCCCTCCAACGATCTCGACGTCGAAACGCTGCGCGCGCTGGAAGAGGCGCTGCTGGAATTCGCCGGCAGCGTGCTCGTGATCTCGCACGACCGCTGGTTCCTGGACCGGATCGCGACGCACATCCTCGCCTTCGAAGGCGAATCTGTGGTGACGTTTTTTCCGGGCAACTACCAGGAATACGAGGCCGACAAGAAGAAGCGCCTCGGCGAGGAAGCTTCGCGGCCGCGCCGCATCCGCTTCAAGGCGCTGAAGAAGTAAGTCGTGCAGCAGGCGATCCTGGTGGCCGTGCTCGCGACCATGGTCTACACGGTGTCGCTGGATTTGCGTCCGGACGATTTCCGCTACGTCGCGCGGCATCCGCTCGCGGTGGGGATCGGGCTGCTCGCCCAGTTCGTGCTGCTGCCCGCGGCGACCTGGGGCCTGACCATGCTGCTCGACCTGCCGCCCGCGACCGAGGCGGCGATGATGCTGGTGGCGGCATGTCCCGGTGGCGCGCTCTCGAACGTGATCACCGCCTTCGGCCGCGGCAACCTCGCGCTCTCTCTTTCAATTTCCGCGACGTCGAGCCTGCTCGCGCTCGTGCTGACGCCGCTCAACTTCACGCTCATGATCTCGGCCAATCCGGACACCGCGGCCTGGGCGCGCTCGATCGCCGTCAATCCGCTCGACCTGGTGCTGAGCCTGGTGCTGCTGCTGGCGATACCGATGAGCGCGGCGATGCTCAGTACCCGCTATGCGCCGGGATTCGTCGCGCGCGTCCGCAAGCCGCTCGGCTACGTGGCAGGCACCGCGCTTGGCGCGTTCATCGTGCTGGCCATCGCCGCGCAGTGGCAACTCTTCCTGGTTGAGCTCGGCCGCACGCTGCCCATCGTGGTACTGCACAACGCGCTCGGCCTGGCGCTTGGCTGGCTGGGCGCGCTCGCCGCCTCGCTCGCGGTGGCCGACCGGCGCGCCGTGGTGATCGAAGGCGGCATGCAGAACTCGGGACTCGCACTCGGCATCATCGCCGCGCAGTTCGGCTCGGACCTCGCGATGGTGGCGGTGGCGGGGCTATGGGGCGTCTGGCACATCGTTTCCGGCGGAACCCTTGCCTTGCTCTGGCGCAGAAACTAGCGGCAGATCTGATCCGGCGATTCGCGGCGGATCAACCTCAATCACCCCCTCAAGCGTTAGGCCGAGGTGTCCACTTTATCGAATGAGGTTCCCCGTCCGTTCGACCTGTAGTTGGGCAGCAATCTCATATGTGAGGAACCACCTTGCGCAATAGCCAAATTCACAAGGGTGGGATAGGACCGTGCTTCTTTTCGTACGCCTCTTCCACCGGGTGTTTGATTATCGGCGTGACAGAGATCGTCATGAACGGGTACATGGGCAGGGACTGAAGTACCGCGTGAAGTTCCTCCGGTGTGTCTGTTTCCCAGATGCTGAAGTTGGCCAACTGACCGACAACACGGAACGTACGTCGCAGCACTCGCCGGTGAATGAGGTCCACTGCGGCCTCGGTTTCGCGGCGAACCAGATCGGCCCGTTGTTCCGTAGTCCACTCCCCAGGAAGTTGGACTCGGATATTGAGGAAGAATCGCATCGTCTTACTTTCTGTCAGTGGAGATGGAAACCACGGTAGTTGTCCCGACCATTCTTACGCAGGAGCAGATTGTGCGGCCCAACGTCCGCGATCAGGGGCCGCTGACAAGCGGTCCCCAGCATCGCGCGGTTAGGCCGCTTCATTCCACCAACTCGGCAACGACGGTGCACTGGTTACGCTACAGCTTCATACCTTCAACAGCACCTATCGCCTTCGACGGGGGAAACCAAGTGTCGACGTACTGCCAGCCGGCCTCGTTTAACAGAGCTGCATACTCGTGACTTGTGCGCTCCTGTCCCGCACCCCAACACATCATGTGGATATCATATAACTTGGCAAAGTGTGGGGTCTCCGCATCAGGAATTACGTGTTCGAAGATGAGCACACGCCCTCTCTGCGGCGCGGCCTTGTGAATATTGCGAAGGATCTGGACGCACTCCTGGTCGTTCCAGTCGTGAAGTATCTTTTTCAACATGTAGGCGTCCGCGTTCGGAACTGCGGCAAACATGTCTCCGCCGATATATCTGCAACGAGTGCCTACTTTTAGCTTTTCGGCCCAGAGCAACGCGCGGTGCTCGATTACGCTGGGCTGCTCCAGGACTGTTCCGGTCAAGCGGGGATATTTCACGAGGAAGTTGCAAAGCATGTAGCCCTGGCCGCCCCCGACGTCGCATAGGTGCGAGATTGAACTGAAATCGAATCCGTCCAGCGCCTGAAGGGCCCACTCAGTCTCCACGGTTGAATGGCTGCTCATCGCTTCGTTGAACGCCTCAGCGTACTCGCGGTTGTGAGCGGCATGATCGAAGGCCAATCGACCGAACTCGCGGATGAACCCATTCTGCTTCCCGTCCCGAACCATTGCTGGCAGGTGCTTCCAAATTGCATAGTGCTCGGATCCTTCCGCTAACAATGCGACACCACCCAGTGTTCGGGGATGGTTCTTTCTGAGGAACTCGCCAGCCTCAGTTATGGAGAAAGTCCTATCGCTGTGCTCTTTCAGCAACTCGAGGGAGCCGAGTGCCCTTAGCAGGCGGTAGGAGAGGGCGGAATCGAGCTCCAATTCTTGCGCGATCGCGGTCGCTCCCTTGGGCCCGCTTCCGAGAGCGTCGAAGATTCCCAGCTTTACGCCGGCGTAAAGAATGTGGCTACGCCACCTACCGAAAATGAGGTCAAGCACCGCGGCTCGCGGATCTGGTGTCGTCATGTTCCTGCTCCTTGTCCGGTTGGTCTCCGATCAAGCGGCCTAACGTCCGGTTTCGGGCGCGCGCTGCTCGCGGCGCGTCGACCTGCAAGCCGTTGTCCGGCGGCGCGTGTTCATTCGATCAATCGGTCGGTGCGAAGTAGGACCGCTTGCGGAATCGTGAGGCCTAGCGCGTTCGCAGTTCTCAGGTTCACGATCAGATTGAATATCGTCGGCTGCTCGACGGGAAGATCGCCTGGTTTCGCGCCCCTCAGGATCCTGTCGACGTACGTCGCCGCGCGCCGGTGCGCATCCACTAAACTCGGCCCGTATGCCATCAGACCTCCCGCGGCGGGAAAGCTTTCGTCGAAGTACATCGCGGGCAGCCGTCTGCTCGCCGCGAACCGGATGAGCTTGTCCTGACTGGTCACCGCGAACGGGCTGGGCGTCACGACGAGGCCCAGCGCGCCGCTGCCGCTGATTGCGGCGAGGGCTGCGTCGAGTTCGGCCGGATTCGACGCATGATGCACATCGACCCTCACGCCCAGGGTCGGGGCGGCCGCCTGGAGATCCCTCACGAACCTCGTGGCAGCCGGATTGCTCGAGCTCCAGAGTGCAGCGAAATGCCTCACCTGGGGTGCGGCCGCCTTGAGCAGCTCCAGGTACTTCCCGGCGAAGCCGTCGCTCAGTGCCAGGGAAGTCCCGGTGAGATTGCCGTCCGGGCGCGCAAGGTTGGTTATGATGCCCGCGGCGACCGGATCGCTCGAGCCTGCAAACACGATCGGGATCGTGCTCGTGGCGTTCTTGGCCGCACGCGCACCGATCGTCGCGCCCACCACGAGCACATCGATCCCGGTGCGAATGACCTCCTCGACGAGACCGGGAAGGCGTTCGGGATGCCCTTCTGCGAAGCGCATCTCGATATGGACGTTGCGCCCCTCGACGTAGCCCATCTTCTGAAGCGCCTGGACAAATGCCTCGTTTCTCGCACCGCGGGATTGCGGAATCACGTATCCGATGCGGTGAATTCTTTCCGTCCGCTGCGCCTCGGCAGTGAACGGCGCAACCACCAGCGCACCGAATAGCGCGCTCCAGGCAACCAGAATCCTCCTACGTCCAACCTGGTCCATGGAGCATCCCTTCGCAAAGAGCTGCGCGGCCGAACGTGCTGTTCTGCGGCGGGACATTACAAGCGCTGAATTTGCACGATGCTGGCACCCCGTCCGCAGCAACAGAGGGTTAGGCCGCTTGTGCACTACCCTTCCGACTCAGGGCAAGCAACCCCCTGAGAATTGTAGCTACGCTTGGCGGGAAGTCGTTGTAGGCGACCGACAGAATCGCTCCATGTCGACTTTTGTTGTCGTCTGGCCGGCTCACGTTGAGGAAGAACTTCTTGCGTTCCTCCGGTGACACCTGTACATCGAATGCAACGCAATCCGCTGTGTCTGAGAGGTTGGTCTTGGTGGTTTTCCGCAGGTTCGAAATGTGTTGCCAAGGAACCTCCAGCCACGCCGATGACGGAGTGCGGTCGCGCGAAGCGACAAGCAACTCGTTGCACGGAAAGTAAACCGCCCGCTCGTCCGCAATGAATTTCGTCTGACGTCGCCAGATTCTGCCAAAGAGGCAGAGCGCAACCAGAAAGGGCGCACAGATTACCCAACCCATGTACCAACCGCGACCCCCAGAAAACAGTGTCCTGTCATGGATCGCGAGCAGAATGACGCCGAGCCCGCCCGCCGCCAATGCAAAGCGCAAGGTCGTGAGAAGCCACTGGGGCGTGCCGTGCACATGAGCATTACCCTCGATTTGCGGTCTTTCAAGAAGGACTCTGTTCACGGTGCAGCTTCCATGAGGACTACACAGAATAGCGCAACGCCCAGAGGCGGCCTGTCTCCGGCGTAGCTTGGATTGCATGTTTGCGCACGCAGAGCCGCATGTTATGCGAGATCACCGTATCAAGCGGGCAAACGACGCAGGCCATGGAAAAGTCTAGCACCGTGTTTATGGGGACGGATGTGCACAAGGAGCCGATCGATTCTGCAATTGCCGGGGGCGACGCAGGCGCGCCACTTCGGGCGCATCAGTGGAGATGCGGTCTAACGTAATGTGAACTTCCTAATTGACGGTCAATCGGACGCCCGGCCAATCCGGGTGGCCATTCATCCCTCAGTATCAGACGTTTAGCCTACCGGATGCTTTCATGCAACTTCGGTTCCTGCATTCGGCATGCAGGTATCAGGGGAGATAGGCTGCTTGGGGGTGACGAATATCCGCAGAATCAATCTAGTCCGGCAGGCGATCGGACTCCGAGATAGGCTGTCGCGGGGATACGCTATGAGCCCATGACGTGACAATCTGATTCAAATTTGCTGCGAGCAAGGAATTTTCCATGCGTTGTCGGCGTTAGCGGCGTGAGGGATGAAACTCAGAGGAGATTCGATGATGAAGACATTTCTGAAATACCTGATTGCCATGGCTGCCTTCGCCGCGGCGCCTGCCTGGGCCGCACCGGACCCGGTGCAAAGTCCGGCCGGCGATCCCGTGATTGAGAACGTCCAGGCGGCAATTGCCGTCAAGGACTGGAAGCAAGCGCAGGACGTCTTGCGCGCAGAGCTCGCCAAGACGCCCCAGAACGCCGAGTACCACAACCTTTTTGCCTACTCGATGCGCATGGGCGCGACGCCGCCAATGGCTCTTGTCTTCAAGCACTACAACGAGGCGCTGCGGCTCGACAGCAAGCATCGCGGCGCGCACGAGTACCTGGGCGAGGCCTATCTCATGACGGGCAACCTCGACAAGGCGAAAGAGCACCTCAAGGTGCTCGATGGCTTGTGCTTCATGCCTTGCGAGGAGTACACGAAGCTGAAGAAGGCGGTCGCGGACTACGAGGCGAAGACGCCGAAGAAATAAGCCTTCGTCAGCCGCCCGGCGGTTCGCCGAGCAGCGGGGAGGCGCTCAAGACGCTCGCTTCGTTCGCCGGTGGCGCTGCAGTCACATGTTGCGGCGTGAGTTCCGCGAAGGATGTGACGCCGAGCAGGCCGAGGCAGGTGCGGATTTCGTCTTCGAGGATTTCCAGCACCCGCACCAGGCCCGGCGTGCCGGCGGCGGCAAGCCCGAGGCAGGGCAGGCGTCCCAGGCCGACCGTTTTCGCGCCTAGTGCCAACGCCTTCACCACGTCGGTGCCGCGCATGAAACCGCCGTCCACCCAGACTTCGGCGCGCCCGGCGACAGCAGCCACGACTTGCGGCAACACCGTCATGCTGCCCAGGCCATGGTCGAGTTGGCGGCCGCCGTGGTTCGAGACGTAAATCACTTCGACGCCGTGCTGCACGGCGATCTCGGCGTCCTCGATGGTGGCGATGCCCTTGAGGATCAGCGGCAGCGCGTGCTTGTCGGAGTATTTATCCTTATATCGTTTTACCTGGTCCCAGGAAAGTCCGGATTGGAAGGCGCTGCCCGCCGGCGCGGTGGCGCGCCAGGGCTTGATGAAACGTCCCACCAGGTCGCGTTCGCGCCGGCTGTACATGGCCACATCCACGGTGAGGCAGAACGCGCTGTAGCCGTGCTCGAGCGCGCGCTTGACGTGGTCGTCCACCCAGGCGTCGTCGCCGCGCACATAGAGCTGGAAAACACGCACCGCATCGGCTGCCGCCGCGGTCGCCTCCAGGCCGGGCTGGCAGACCGAAGACAACATCTGCGGCACGCCGAACTGCGCCGCGCCGCGGGCCGCCGCCGCTGCGCCGCCTTCGACAATGGATTCCAGGCCGCCGATGGGCGCAAGCATGACGGGCATTCGAATTCTCTTGTTAAAGAATTTCGATGAAACATCAACCCGACTGACATCCCTTAGCACCCGGGGGCGAAAGGCGATCGAATCGAGCGCCTGCCGGTTGCGGCGCACCGTGGTCTCGGTTTCGGCGCCGCCGATGAGATAGCTCCAGGGGCCGGGCGCGAGCCGCGCGCGCGCCGCGGCGACGATTTCCTGCAGGGTGAGAAACTCTTCTCCGTGCGGTGCGTTCATGGTGTGCAAGGCTATCACTCAAGGGTAAACTCGCAAGCATGAGACTGCTGACCTATGTTGCGAAGAAAAAGGGTGCCGCGCCGCGCGTCGGGGTGATGTCCGGACCCGGGCATCTGATGGCAGTGAAAGTCCCGGACATGCTGACTCTGATCGGGCTCGGCAGAAAAGGTTTGGATCTCGTCCGAACTGCTTTAAAGCAAAAACCCGCAAAAGCCATTGCACTTGCCGCGGTGCGTGTGCTGGCGCCGATACCGCGGCCGCGCAAGAACGTTTTCTGCGTCGGCTGGAATTACGTCGAGCATTTCGAGGAGGGCGCCAAGGCGCGCGCCAATGTCGTCGAGCTGCCTTCCCACCCGACGTTCTTCACCAAGTCGCCGACCAGCGTGAACGGCCCCTATGAGCGCATCCCGCTGCATGCCGGCGTCACCGAGAAGGTGGATTGGGAAGTGGAGCTGGGCGTGATCATCGGCCGCGGCGGCATCAACATCACGGAAGCGAACGCGATGAAGCACGTGTTCGGCTTCACGGTGATCAACGACGTCTCGGCGCGCGAGATCCAGCGCCGCCACGGCCAGCAGTGGTTCAAGGGTAAGTCCCTGGACGGCCATTGCCCGATGGGGCCGTGGATCGTCACCGCCGACAAGGTGAAATCCTGGTGGGACCTGCGCGTGGTGACGCGCGTCAACGGCGCGATCAAGCAGGATTCGAACACGCGGCATATGCACTTCAAGATCCCGCGCATTATTGCGGAACTCTCCGCCGGCATGTCCCTGGAGCCGGGCGACATCATCTCCACCGGCACGCCGGCGGGCGTCGGCCACGCGCGCACCCCGCCCGAGTTCCTCAAGGCCGGCGACATCCTCGAAACAGAGATCGCGGGGATCGGGCTGCTCAGGAACCAGATCGGCTGATCCGGCATGGGGACGGTGCCGCCTGCGGCAGCGTGGCGGGCGCGGCTTGCGCCGCCATCGGCCGTCGCGCTCGTCGCGGCGAACCTTGTGCCGCTCTACGGTGCCCTGTTCTGGGACTGGCCGGTGTTCGCGCTGCTGGTGCTTTACTGGCTGGAGATCGTCATCGTCGGGATCATGACCGTGATCCGCATGTTGTGCGCGAACCCCTCGGATGGCTCGGTCTGGGTGAGCAAGCTCTTCATGGTGCCGCTGTTCTGCTCGACTTACGGCGTTTACGCGGCGCTCTATGGCGGGTTCATATTCAGCCTGTTCGGGGGCAAGGTTTACGACGGGCTGCTTAACGACCTCGATCCCTACGCGGCCGTACTGACGGCGGTGCGGGAGTTCGATCTGTGGATCGCGATCGCGGCGCTCGCCGCAAGTCATCTGGTTTCGTTCTTCTGGAATTATCTCGGTCGGGGCGAATATCGCCGCGCTACGCTCTCGGAGCTGTTTGCCAAGGATCTCCTCCGGATCTTTGTCCTGCATCCTGTGATCTTCGTCGGCGGGCTCGCGGCGTTTCGCGCGCCGATCTGGGCGCTATTTGTCCTGATCGGCCTCAAGATCGGTATCGACCTCCATGCGCACCTCAAGGAGCATCGGGACACAGGGCCGGCGGCCTTGCCCTCCTGATTTCCTTTACAACGTGGCGCCGGGCTTGTCGAGCGCGCACGCGGTGAGCTGGCTCACCACCCAGTCGTAGGCCTCGTCCACGGAGTCGGTGCGGTGGAAGAGTTCCACGTCGCGCGCATTGATGGTGCCGTGGCGCACCAGCGCGTCGAAATTGATCACTTCCTTCCAGTATTCGGTGCCGAACAGCACGATCGGCATCGGCTTGGTCATTTTTTTCGTCTGCACCAGGGTCAGGATTTCGAACATTTCGTCGAGCGTGCCAAAGCCGCCCGGAAACACGATCACAGCCTTGGCGAGATAGGCGAACCAGAACTTGCGCATGAAGAAATAGTGGAAGCGCAGCACCAGGTCGCGTGTGATGTGCGGATTCGCCGCCTCTTCGTGCGGCAGCGAGATGGAAAGTCCTACATTCTGGCCCCCGGCCTCGGATGCGCCCCGGTTGGCCGCTTCCATGATGCCGGGGCCGCCGCCGGTGCAGACGACGAAGCGCTGTTTCTTCGAATCGAGCGCCTTGGACCATTGCGTGAGGCGGAACGCGAGCTGGCGCGCCGCCTCGTACCAGCGGTTGCCTGCCTTGAAGCGCGCCGAGCCGTAGAACACGATCGTGTCGTCGAGGCCGAAATGCTCGAAGCGGCTCTTCGGCTCGAGGTATTCCGCAAGGATGCGCAGCGGCCGCGCATCCCTGCTGTTGATGAACGCCGGTTCGCGATAGGCTTTCGCCTTCTTCAACCGCGTCCTTCAAATGGCATCTTGGTGGCCTTGATCGTGAGGAACAGCACGTTGGTCTCGATCGGGAAGCCCGCCATGTGCAGCACTGCCTGGCCGACATGGTCCACGTCCATCAGCGGTTCGGGCTTGATCGAGCCGTCGGCCTGCGGCACGCCGTTGGCCATGCGCGCGGCCATCTCGGTGCGCGCGTTGCCGATGTCGATCTGGCCGACCGCGATGTCGTACTTGCGGCCGTCCAGCGCGCCGGTCTTGGTCAAGCCGGTGACCGCGTGCTTGGTGGCGGTGTAGGCCACCGACCCGGGCCGCGGCGCGTGCGCCGAGATCGA
>CAZTSJ010000204.1:0-20499 GCA_964616875.1 uncultured Bordetella sp.
ATCGACAGCATGCCGCCGAAGCCGCCGCGCATTTGCTGCGCGGCGAGCGCATGCCCGGCGAACGCGGGCAATCCGGGATACAGCACCTCCTCGATCGATGCATGCCGGGCGAAGTGCTCCGCGATCGACTGCGCGCTCGCACACGCGGCGCGAACACGCGGGAACAGCGTGCGCATGCCGCGCGTGAGCAGCCACGCCTCGAAAGTCCCGAGCACGCCGCCGAGCTGCGCGCGGATCGACCGGATGCGCTGCCACATCGGCGAGTCCTCGCGGGTCGTCAGCGCGCCCGCGATCACGTCCGAATGCCCGTTCAGATACTTGGTCGCCGCATGCATCACGATGTCCGCACCCAGCTCGATCGGACGGGTAAGCACAGGCGTAGCTACCGTCGAATCGACCGCCACCGCGGCGCCTGCGGCATGCGCGATTTCGCAGGTGGCGGCGATGCCGGTGATGGTCCACAACGGATTCGCGGGCGTCTCGATCCACAGCAGACGTGTTTTGCCGGGCTGCACTGCCCGCCTCAGTTCGTCCGGATCGCTCATGTCGATGAACTCCACGCGCAAGCCCCAGTGCGTCGCGAAGTTCATCAGCCAGTTGCGCAACGACCAGTACATCACCTTCGGCGCCAGCACATGGTCGCCCGGCGACAGTGCCTGGAAAACGGCCGTGGCCGCCGCCATGCCGGAGGCGAACAACAGCGAGGCATGCCCGCCTTCCAAGGCGGTGAGCACCGCTTCGGCCTGATCGAAGGTCGGGTTCTGATCGCGCGCGTAGACGCGGCCGGAGCGGTACTGGTTGTCCGCGTCGCGGATGAACGTCGTCGAGGTGTGGATCGGCGGCACGATGGCGCGGGTTTTTTCATCCACCCAGCCGAGCGCCTGGGCTGCAATGCTCGCGGGCTTCATCAGTTCCCTCCAGACGTTGACGGCGATTTTCTCGCGTAGTTTATCGCCTCATGTGGCGGCCGCAGCTAGGGTATCTGCACCGCAGGCATGCGCGCCACGATCGTTTCAATGCGGCCGGCGATGTACGGCGTGATGGCGCCAGGCGCGTAGCGTCGCGGGCTGGGCAGGATCGACGCGAGAAACGCCGCCTGCGAGGCGTTCAGGGCCGCCGCGCTGATGCCGAAGTGGTAGCGCGCGGCAGCTTCGGCGCCGAACACCCCTTCGCCCCACTCGGCGAAATTGAGGTAGAGCTCGAGGATGCGCCGCTTGCTGAGCGCCGATTCCAGCATCCAGGTGATCGCCGCCTCCTGGCCCTTGCGCAGCCAGGAGCGCTGGCCCGAGAGGAAAAGGTTCTTCGCCAGCTGCTGGCTGATGGTCGACGCCCCGGACACCACCCTGCCCTTCTTCTCGTTCTTCTCGATCGCCTTCGAGATCGCCTCCCAGTCGAAGCCTTCGTGGCCGACGAACTTCGCATCCTCCGCGGCGACCACGGCCCGCTTGAGCTGCGGCGAGATGCGCGCGTAATCCACCCACTGGTGCGCGAGCTTGGCCTTGGGATCCTTGCCGCGCAGGTTTTCCACGCGCGCCTCCATGAACGCGGTGCCGGCGGGATCGAACACCCGCCACCACAGGACATGCGCGTAGAACCAGCACTGCACCGTGGCCACGACGATGACGAGCGCACCCAGGCTGTAGCAGAAGACCTTCCAGGCGCGGCGCGCGATGCGAAACGCGCGGCCTGCCGCGGCGGGCATCAGCCGAGGCGCAGCGCGGCGAGCACCGGCGCGGTCTCCGGGCGCATGCCGCGCCAGAGCAGGAACGATTCGGCCGCCTGCTCCACCAGCATGCCGGCGCCGTCGCGCGCCTCGGCGCCCGCAGCGCGCGCCATGGCAAGAAAAGGAGTGTCGCGCCCATACACCATGTCGTAGGCGAGCGCGCCCGGCGCAAATGCGCCCGGCGGCAGCGGCGGTGTTTCATCCGTGAGGCCCGCCGAAGTGGCATTGATGAGGAGATCGAACTGCGCACCGCGAAGATCCTCGTAGCCGCCGCCCTCTGCCGCGCCGCAGCGCTGCGCCAGCGCGCGCGATTTGGCCACGCTGCGGTTCGCAATCACCAGGCGCAGCGGCCGCGCGGCGAGCAAGGGGCCGACGACGCCCCGCGCCGCGCCGCCCGCTCCCATCAGCAGCACGCGGCTGCCGGCGATCGCGCGCCCGAGGTTGAGAGTGATGTCGCGCAGCAGGCCCACGCCATCGGTGTTGTCGCCGCGCATTTCACCGTCCGCGCTCCCGGCGCCGAAGATCAGGGTGTTGACCGCCCCTGCGGCACGCGCTCGCGCGCTGAGCGCGTCGCGGCAAAGGACGAACGCCTCCTGCTTGAACGGCACGGTGACATTGACGCCGCGCCCGCCCGCGGCACGGAACTCCTGCACGCTGCGCGCGAAGCCTTCAAGCGGCGCTTCCAGGCTCACATATTCGATGTCCTGCGCGGTCTGGCGGGCAAATTGGGCGTGAATCCACGGCGACTTGGAGTGGGCGACGGGGTTTCCGATCACCGCGTAGCGATCGGCCATGCCCTACTCGGTCCAGACCTTGTCGCCTTGAGCGAAGAACCACGCCCGCGTGATTACCAGCAGGTCGGTGTCCTTGCGGATATCGGCCGGAAAGACGGCGAAGGGTGCCGCCAGCTGCACGATGCGGAACGCGGCCTGATCCAGCACCTTGAGGCCCGAGGAACGATCCAGGTCGATCGACTCCACCGTGCCGTCGGGGCGGATCGTCACGGTCAGGCGCAGCACGCCATAGAGCTTGCCGCGCGCTTCGGCCGGATAGTTGAGCGTGCCGACGCGCTCGATCTTGGCGCGCCAGTCTTCCTCGTATTGCGCGAAGCGGTATTCCCTTGCGTTGGCGCCGATGAAGCGCTTGCGCGGCCGCTCCTGATAGGCCTGCGTCTGGCGCGCGATTTGCGCCTGCAGATTGAGGATCGCGAGCGAGCGGTCCGCCATGTCGCGCCCGGAAACCTGCGGCGGCGCGTTCTCCGAGGTCTGGCGCGGCGCTTCGGTGGGCGCTTTCGCGCCCACTTCGCGATTGATCGCGAGCAGCCGCTGCTGCTGCGATTCCAGCTCGCGCTGGCGGCGCTGCGTCTCGGCCAGATCGGCGCCGGGGTTGCGCGGGTTCGTCACCGGTGCGGCCGTGGCCGCACGCCGCTTCTCGTCGGTGTTGCCGCCGCCATCCAGATTGGCTTGCGCGAGCGCCTTGGCGCGCGAGGGCTTGTCGCGCGTCTTGGAATTCACCAGGATCACTTCGAGCGGCTGGCTGGCGGACTTCCAGCGCAAGGCCTCCGGAAAGCGGAACTGTATCGTCAGCAGGACGGCGTGCAGAAAAATGGAAACCGCGATCGAAATCGCCAGCACGCGGGACTGGCGGTCGAGGCCGCTCCAGTATTCACGCGGATCCAGCAAAAGGTTCGCAGTGGTGCCGTGCAAAATCACCTCTGAAGGCGAAGTTCTCCAGCCATTTTAGGCCCTTAGCGCCGGTTCTGCTCGTACGGGGTTACGCGGGCGCGCCCTGCCCGAGCGTCTCGCGCCAGGTGCAGGCCAGCGTGCGCTCGATCAGGTCGGGCGCCGCAAGCGCGAGCCGCACGCGCGTGCCGGCGTCCAGCTCCGGCAGCGAGGGCACGCGCAGCGCCAGTGGCAGGCCGTCGAAGCGCACCAGGTTTTCGCGCAACACCGTGGCCTCGAGCTCGACGAGGCGTTCCTGCCGCGCCTGGCGCTCCTGCTCAATCCAGCGCAGGCACCAGTAGTGCTCCATCGCGCGCTGATGCTCGTCGTAGCCCGCGGTCGTGACTTCGAAGTCGCGCAGCGCTGCGAGCAGCGCCTCGGAATTGCGTGTAAACGGCGGTTGGCGACCGTGCAGGCCCGCCACCAGCTGCCACTGGTTGACGAGGTCGACATAGCGGCGCAGCGGCGAAGTCATCCAGGCATACGTCGCGACGCCCAGGCCTTCATGCATCTCGGCGCGCACGCTCAGCCTCACCTTGCCCGAGGACTGCACGCGGTAGATGCCGGCGATGTCCTTTTCCGCAAGCTGCTCGCCCCAGCTGGTGTTGGCGAGGATCATGAGTTCCGCCACCAGCTTGTCGAGCGGCGCGCCGCGCTTGCGCGCGTGGATCGACACGCGCTCGTCCTCGACGCGGAAAACGTAATCCAGGTTGGCCGCGTTGACGCTCGGCTTGCCGCGTTGCTTCTCCAGTGCAAGCGCCAGCAGCCAAAGCGCGTGCAGCTCGGCCTCGAACGGCAGCCCGAGCCGCGCGGGATCGGGCCCGCCCGCCTCGAAGGCGGCATTGAGTGCTGCGTGCGCGTCATGGCGCAGGTTGGCTGCCACCTTGATGCGCTCGAGCTTCGTATGCCGGCCGCGCAGCGCGAAATCCTTCGCCGCGACATTCAGGTAGAGCGATATGACCGGCCGCTCTTGGCCCTCGTCGAGCGACAGACGCTCCACGGCGTCCTCGGGAAGCATGGTGAATTTGCGGCCCGGCATGTAGGCCGTCGAGAGCCGCTCGCGGGCGATGGCGTCGAGCGCCGAGCCGGGCGCAAACGCAAGTCCGGGCGCGGCAATATGGATGCCAACGCGAAGTTCATCTTCGCCTACCCGTGTCACCGAGAAGGCGTCATCGATCTCGGTGGTGCCGAGGTCGTCCAGGCTAAAAGCTACGCACCCGGCGAGCGGCAGGTCCGCGGGCGGCGCCGGCGCGTCGTGCGCCGGAAAATCAGCCCCCTTCGGATAAAACTCATGCACGAAGCGCCCCAGGTGGTAGGCGTGGCTGTCGCCGAGCAGACCGCAGCGCTCGAACAGGCGCGCCGCGGTCAGTCCGCTCTGCGCACAGGCCTGCTCCAGTGCCTTGCTTTCGGCTTTGGCGCGGTCCGGCGCATACAACAGTTCGTCGCGCAGGGACGCGATTTCGGGCGGGCATTCGAAACGCGCGAGTTGCGCCGCCCACTGCGCGATCTGCTCCTGCACGCGCTTCTTTTTCTCCACCCCGGCCAGCGCCAGCTTGAGCGTGTCCGCCGGCGCGGCCTGAAAGCGCCCCTTGCCGCGGCGATAAAAATACATCGGCGCTGAGTGCAGCTTGAGCAGCACCCCGGCACTTTCCACGGCCGCCGGTTCCCGCCCGACATAGTCGCGCGCCAGGTCCTGGAAGCCGAATTCGGCCCCCTTGCGGCATTGCCAGAGGAATTCAGTGTCCAGGCCGTCGGCGAATTTTTGCGCCTCGGCGAGCAGTTCGCCCGCCGCGGGCCGCTCGAAGCTCAGAACCACGCTCGCCGCCTTGATCTTGCTGCGGCGGCCGTGCGGGGTCTCGACCTGGTAGGAGGCGGGGTTCTGCGAGAGCACCGCAGCGGCCTTGTACTCGCCCGCGTCCTCGTACAGGACGTTCATGCTCACTGCCCGATTCCGGCAAAAGCCAGGATGCGCGCGATGTGCTCTGGAAAACCCTGCAGCGAGTGGTCGCCGCCCTCCCGTATGACCGTGCGCGCACCGGCGTATTTGCGCGCCGCCTCGCGCCAGTCGAGGACTTCGTCGCCGGTCTCCAGCAGCAGCAGGTACTTTTCCGGGTCGATGCGCTCGACCAGCAGCGTGCGCCAGCCTTCGAGGTGGGCGCGCGTCAATTCGTACGGCGCGCCGGTATGCAGATTTTTCTGCGTGCCGAGGTAGGCCTCAAGACCCACATGCGGCGTGATCGCCGGATTGATGAGGACCGCGCGGCAGCCGAGCTTCTCTGCCAGATGCGTGGCGTAGAAACCTCCCAGCGAGCTGCCGATGAAGGTCAGCGTGCGCGCGGCGCAGCCGGCGATCGCGGTTTCAATCGCGGCAATCGCCTCGCGCGGCGCGTCGGGCAGCGCCGGGCAGGCGTAGAGCGACGCGAGGCCCCTGCCCACCATCTGCGCCTTCATAACCTGGGCTTTATGCGAAGCGGGCGAGCTGTTGAAGCCGTGCAGATAGACCAGCATGGCCGCCTCAATTCGGCGCCAGCGCCGCAAGCAGCTTCTGGTGGATGCCGCCGAAGCCGCCATTCGACATCACCAGGATCTGGTCGCCATCCTTCGCCTCGGCGGCGATAGCGGCAACCAGCGCCTCGAGCTTCGCCTCGCACCGGGCGCGCGCGCCCAGCGGCGCGAACAGCTTTGCGGCATCCCAGGCAACGCCACCGCCATAGACATAGGCGCGGTCGGCCCGCGCAAAGCTCGCGGGCAGCGCTTCGATCATGACGCCCTGCTTGAGGGTGTTCGAGCGCGGCTCGAACACGGCGAGGATGCGCGCGGCGCGGTTTCGCTCACGCAGCGCGGCGATGGTTTCCCGGATCGCGGTGGGATGATGCGCAAAATCGTCGTAGACAGCCACACCGCGCACCGTAGCTTTCAGTTCGAGACGGCGCCGCACGCCGCGAAATCCGGCCAGCGCCTCGATGGCAGCTTGCGGCCCGACGCCGGCGTGGCGCGCGGCGGCGATCGCGGCGAGTGCGTTCAACCGGTTGTACTCCCCGGCCAGCGCCCAGCGCAGGGTGCCCACCGCCCTGCCCTGCCATCCGATCTCGCTGGCGCCCTCCCCGTCCGGTTCGCTTGCCTCCCACCCCCCTGCGACACCGAATTCCTCCAGCGGTGTCCAGCATCCCTGGCCAAGAACCCGCTTCAAGGCGGCGTCCCGCCCGTTTACGATGATCCTGCCCGAACTTGGGACCATACGCACGAAATGATGGAATTGGCGCTCGATCTGTGCAAGATCGCCGAAGATGTCAGCATGATCGTACTCAAGATTGTTCAGAATTGCGGTTTTTGGCCGGTAATGCACTAGTTTGGAGCGCTTGTCGAAGAAGGCCGTGTCGTACTCATCTGCCTCGATGACAAAGTACTCTGACGTTCCTGATCGGGCGGTGACTTCCAGGTCTGGCGCGAGACCCCCGATGAGGAATCCCGGGTCCCGGCCAGCACAGGCCAGGACCCAGGCGAGCATCGAAGAAGTGCTTGTCTTGCCGTGGGTTCCAGCAACAGCCAGTACCCACTTACCATTCAATACGTTCTCCGCCAGCCATTGCGGACCGGAAACGTAGCGATCGCCCCGGTCAAGGATCGCCTCCATCAGCGGGTTGCCGCGGCTCACCACATTGCCGATCACCCACAGCTCAGGCGCGAGGCGCACCTGGTCGGCGCCGTAGCCCTCAATTAACTCGATGCCGAGGGCGCCGAGCTGCTCGCTCATCGGCGGATAGACGTTGGTATCGCAGCCGGTGACCCGGTGGCCGGCCTGTTTTGCGATCGCGGCGACACCGCCCATGAAGGTGCCGCAGATGCCGAGGATGTGGAGATGCACTGCGAATGCTGCCTGGCGGGGGAAGGCGGCGATTGTACGCGAGCACTGCGCTATGATCGCCCGCATGAGCCGCAACAACGGGCGGCAAAACGGCATGCGGGCACGCATCGCGGCCGCAGCGGCCCGCCTCATGGCCGAAGACGGCGTCAACGACTTCGCGCTCGCCAAGCGCAAAGCCGCGCGCGCCCTGGGCGCCGCCCCGACCGAGGGTCTGCCCGGCAACGACGAAATCGAGACTGAGCTGCGCGCCTATCTGGCGCTCTACCAGGCCGAGGAACATCCGGAGCGTGTCGCCGAGCTGCGCGCGCTCGCGCTCGAGGCGATGCGCGCGCTGGAGCGCTTCAATCCCTATCTGACCGGACCGGTCCTCACGGGCACCGCCGGGCCGTACGCCGAGATCGAGCTGCAGCTGTTTCCGGAAAGCACCAAAGAGGTCGAACTGTTTCTCATCGACGGCAAGATTCCCTATGCGGCCAGCGACGAGCGGCGTTACACCGGCGACCGCGCGCGCGCCGTGGCGGTGATCACGCTCGACTGGCAGGGCGTGGCGCTGAGCCTGTCGGTGTTCGATCCGCGCGACGAGCGTTCGGCGCTGAAGACCACGCGGGCCGGCAGGGTGACGACCCGCGCCGGGATCGCGGAGGTGCGCGCCCTGGTCGAACTCAGGCCGGGCGGCCCAGCGCATGAAGCCCGGCCGGCGTGAGACGCTGATTCTTGGCGCCGCCGGCCTGGCGGCAGCCGCGGCCGGCTTCCTGGCAGGGCCGCTCGTGCTTCGATCGACGGGCAGCGACAGTGCCGACGAGCCCGCAGGGACCGGAGACATCGCGCTGCGCTCGGCAGTCCTGCCCGATCTGGCCGGTCAGACGCGCATGTTCAGCGAGTGGCGGGGCAAGATCCTGGTGTGCAATTTCTGGGCGACCTGGTGCGCCCCCTGCCGGGAAG
Organism: uncultured Bordetella sp.; assembly: GCA_964616875.1. Taxonomy (GTDB): domain Bacteria; phylum Pseudomonadota; class Gammaproteobacteria; order Burkholderiales; family SG8-39; genus RBG-16-66-20. The sequence continues at coordinate 8,252 of CAZTSJ010000204.1, forward strand.
AGATCCCCATGCTCATGGCGGCAAGGGCAAAATATGCGTCATCCGGGGTCGAAATTGTCGGCATCGCCATAGATAATGGGGCTAAAGTGCGTCAATTTTCAGCATCTCTCAAGATCTCCTATCCCGTGCTTCTGGCTGAGGGCGACGGGTTGGACCTCATGCGCAAGCTTGGCAACACCGCCGGCGGCCTGCCCTATACCGTGGTCGTGGACCGGCAGGGCGGGGTCGTCCATCGCAAGCTTGGGGCTTTGAAACAGGAAGATCTGGAGGCGATCCTGGCGCCGCTGGCTCGGAACGCGGCCTAGCCGGGAGGGAAGGGGAGGGTAATTTCGTCTAAAATGCCGCCTTCTGCGCCGAACATGACCAAAAAGCCGAAGACCAAGTCCGTCCTGGTATTGCACGGTCCGAACCTGAACCTGCTCGGCACGCGCGAGCCGGCGATCTACGGCCGGGAAACGCTCGACGTGATCAACCGTCGCCTGCTCGCCACGGCCAAGGCGGCGGGGGTCGGGCTGGAGTGCTTCCAGACCAACCATGAGGGCGCCATCGTCGACCGCGTCCAGGAGGCGCGCAAGCAGACTGTCGGCTTCATCGTGCTCAATCCGGCCGCCTTCACTTACTCGAGCATCGCCCTGCGTGACGCCCTGACCGCGGTGCAGATCCCGTTCATCGAGGTGCACCTGTCGAATATCCATGCCCGTGAGCCCTGGCGCGCGCAATCGCATTTCACCGCGGTCGCCGTCGGCAGCATCCTCGGCCTGGGCAGCCGGGGCTACGACCTGGCCCTCGACTACGCCATCGCGCGGCTGAAGCCGCGCCGCTGACCGATCCCCGCTAATCCGGACGGCGGGCTGGGCCCGCCCGTGAAGGAAAGACCATGGACCTGCGCAAGCTGAAGAAGCTCATCGACCTGGTTCAGGTATCGGGCATCGGCGAGCTCGAAATCACGGAAGGCGAGGAACGCGTGCGCATCGCGCGGGGCGGGGCGGTCAGCGTGACCCCGCTCAGCGCCGCAACCCTGCCTGCTGCCGCCGTCCCGGCCGGAGTCGCCGCGCCAGCGGCCAGTGCGGCGGCGCCGGCTGCGGCCCCAACGCCCGGCGCCAGCGAGCCGGCGCAGGAGGGCCACATCATCAAGTCGCCGATGGTGGGCACGTTCTATCGCGCGCCTTCGCCCGACGGCAAAGCCTTCGTCGACGTCGGCGCCACGGTCAAGGCCGGCGAAACGGTCTGCGTCATCGAGGCGATGAAACTGATGAACGAGATCGAGTCCGACGCCGCCGGCGTGGTGAAGGCGATCCTGGTCGAGAACGGCCAGCCGGTCGAGTACGGTCAAGCGCTTTTTATTATTGGCTGAAGGATGTTTGAGAAGATTCTGATCGCCAACCGCGGCGAGATCGCCCTGCGCATCCAGCGCGCCTGCCGCGAGCTGGGCATCCACACGGTAGTGGTGCATTCGGAGGCCGATACCGAGGCGAAGTACGTCAAGCTCGCCGACGAGTCGGTCTGCATCGGTCCGGCGCCTGCGGCGGCGAGCTACATGAACATCCCGGCGATCATCAGCGCCGCCGAGGTCACCGACGCCGAGGCGATCCACCCGGGCTATGGCTTCCTGTCGGAGAACGCCGATTTCGCCGAGAAAGTCGAGGCGAGCGGCTTCGTCTTCATCGGCCCGCACCCGGAGAACATCCGCCTCATGGGCGACAAGGTCAACGCCAAGCAGGCAATGATCAGAGCCGGCGTGCCCGTGGTGCCCGGGTCCGAGGGCGCGCTGCCGGAGCAGGGCGCCGAGACCGTGAAAATCGCGCGCAAGGTCGGCTATCCGGTGATCATCAAGGCCGCGGGCGGCGGCGGCGGGCGCGGCATGCGCGTGGTGCATACCGAGGCGGCGCTACTCAATGCGGTCAATCTGACGCGGCAGGAGGCGCTCGCGGCCTTCGGCAACGGCACCGTGTACATGGAGAAATTCCTCGAGAACCCGCGCCACATCGAAATCCAGGTGCTGGCCGATGAGCACAAGAACGCGGTTTTCCTCGGCGAGCGCGACTGCTCGATGCAGCGGCGGCACCAGAAAATCATCGAGGAAGCCCCGGCGCCCGAGCTCACCGCCAAGCAGCGCGACCGCATCGGCGAGCGCTGCGCCGAGGCCTGCCGCAAAATCGGCTACCGCGGCGCCGGCACCTTCGAGTTCCTGTACGAGAACGGCGAGTTCTATTTCATCGAGATGAACACGCGCCTGCAGGTGGAGCATCCGGTGACCGAAATGATCACAGGGCTGGACCTGGTGCAGCTGCAAATTCGGATTGCCAACGGCGAGAAGCTGCCGTTCCGGCAGAAGGACATCGAGTTGCGCGGCCACGCCATCGAATGCCGCATCAATGCCGAGGATCCCTACCGCTTCACGCCTTCACCGGGAAAAATCACCTCCTACCATCCGCCGGGCGGACCGGGCATCCGTGTCGATACGCATGTCTACGCCGGCTACACCGTGCCGCCGAACTATGACTCGATGGTCGGCAAAGTCATTGCTTATGGCGCGACGCGCGAACAGGCGATCGGACGCATGCGCATCGCGCTCTCCGAGATGGCGGTCGAGGGCATCCAGACCAACATTCCGCTGCACCTCGAGCTGCTGAGCGACCTGCGCTTCATGCGCGGCGGCACCTCGATCCATTACCTCGAGCAGAAGCTCGCCGAGGAGACGAAGAAGAAGAAACTGTAAGCCGGTGGCCTGGCTCTCGATCACGCTGGAGCTCGAAGCGCTGCAGGCTGAGTCCTTGTCCGACGCGTTGCTGGAGGCGGGCGCCGAATCGGTCGCGCTCGAGTCGACGTCGCAGGACCCCGCCACGCTCGAACCCGGCGCGCGCCTGCGCGTGGTCGCGCTCGCCACCGCTGCGGCCGACCCTGCCGCACTGGTAGCCGCTGCCGCAGCGATTTCTGCGATCCAGGCACCAAGGTTCACGGTCGCGCGGCTCGAGGAAGAGGACTGGGTGCGGCGCTCGCAATCCCAGTTCGGCCCGATTCGCATCTCCAGCCGCCTGTGGATCGTGCCGAGCTGGCATACGCCACCCGATCCGCAGGCGATCGTGGTGCGGCTCGATCCGGGCCTGGCTTTCGGCACCGGCGGCCATGTCAGCACCCGCCTCGTGTTGCAGTTCCTGGAGCGAACGATCGGCGCCGCGGGGTTCGAGCATCCTCGCGTGCTGGACTATGGGTGCGGCTCGGGTATATTGGCCATCGTCGCCGGCAAACTCGGTGCAGGCGAAATCGCCGCCACCGATATCGACCCGCAGGCGCTCGCAACCACGGTCGCGAACGCGGCCGACAACGGCGTCGTCCTGAGCGCGATGGCGCCGGAGTCGCTTCCTCCCGGAGCTTTCGACCTGGTGCTCGCCAACATCCTCGCCGATCCACTCATCGCCCTGGCACCCTTGCTCGCGGCGCGCACGCGCACAGGCGGGCGCATCGCGCTCTCCGGCATCCTCGAGTCGCAGGCCGCCGAAGTAGCCCAGGCCTATGCGCGCGATTTCGGCGCTGCCGTGCTCGCGGTCGAGGAGGGCTGGGCGCTGGTGGGAGGAAAACGCAAGTGAACCTCACCACGCGTTGGCAAGGAGCGCGCCGTTGAACCTCACGACGCGCTGCCCTGAATGCGGCACGGCGTTTCGCGTCCAGCCGATGCAATTGTCCGCGCGCGGCGGCAAGGTGCGTTGCGGCAAATGCTCCCATGTATTCGACGGCGTCGCCGCGCTGGTCGCCGAAGGCCAGCAGGGCGCCCAGGCCGAGACCGAACCCTCGCCGCAGCTCGCGCTGTTCGAAGCCGCGCGCAAGGGCCCGCTCGGCGGCACCGGCGAAGCGGCAAACGAAGATGCGACGGGCGCCGAATTCCTCGACGCGGCACCGCCGCCGCGGCGCCGCGTCGCCTGGGCGCTCGCCAGCGTGCTGGCGTTCCTGGTACTCGCAGCGCAGGCGGCGCACTACTTTCGCACCGAGATCGCGGCGCGCGTCCCCGAGACGCGCCCGTACCTGGACGCGGCCTGCGCCTACGTCGGTTGCGAAGTTCGGCTGCCGCGCGCCGGCAATCTCGTCAGGATCGAGTCGTCGGAACTTCGCAGGCATGCCTCGAGCGAGCGGGTGGTCCAACTTGACGCCACGTTCCGAAATTATTCTTCGCTCACCCACGAGTATCCGTCGCTGATACTCACCTTGACCGATTCGAAGGACGATGTCCTGGCGCGGCGAGCGATCTCGCCACAGGAATACCTGCAATCGAAAAGCGCCGATGTGACACGATCGGGGTTCCCGGGAGATTCGGTCATCGAGGTTCGGATACTCTTTGAAACCAATGAAAAAGACGCCTTTGGGTACCGACTTGCGCTTTCCTACCTTTAGCGGGTCAGTCGAGGGAGCATGAAAACGCTGGTCACCGGTTCGATGGCCTACGACACGATCATGGTGTTCCCGGACCGCTTCCGCAATCACCTGCTCGCCGACCAGCTGCACATCCTCAACGTCTGCTTCCTTACCCCGGAGATGCGGCGCGAGTACGGCGGCACCGCCGGCAACATCGCCTACAACCTGAAGCTGCTGGGCGATGATCCGCTCCTCATGGCCACCGTGGGTGAGGACATCGCGCCCTACCTCGAGCGGCTCAAGCGCCTGGGCATCCGCACCGGGGCGCTGAAACACATTTCCGGGCAATTCACCGCGCAGGCCTTCATCACCACCGACCTGGACAACAACCAGATCATCGCCTTTCACCCCGGCGCGATGAACCACTCGCACGAGAACCGGATCGGCCCGGAGCTGGGCGCGACGCTCGCGATCGTAGCCCCGGACGGCAAGGAGGGCATGCTGCAGCATTCGCGCCAGTGCGCGGCGCACGGTATTCCGCTCGTGTTCGACCCGGGCCAGGGCCTGCCGATGTTCTCCGGCGAGGAATTGATGGAAATGGTCAAACTCGCTTCCTATCTCGCGGTAAACGATTACGAAGGCAAGATGCTGGAAGAGAAAACCGGCAAGAAACTCGAAGATCTCGCGCCCAACCTGAAAGCGCTGGTACTGACGCTGGGCGGGAAGGGCTCAGTGATCTACGCCGAGGGCAGGCGCCACGAAATTGATTGCGTGGCAGCCGACAGCGTGATCGATCCCACCGGCTGCGGCGATGCTTACCGCGCCGGATTGCTCTACGGCATCGGCCACGGCTGGGACTGGCCGAGCACCGGGCGCCTCGCCGCGGTGATGGGCGCGATCAAGATCGCGCACCGCGGCGCTCAGAACCACAGCCCCTCGCGCGATGAAATCTCGGCGCGCTACAAGAAGGCCTTCGGTTCAGCGCCTTTTTAGGTTAATTGCTGGCGAATTTTTTCCGCGTAGCCTTCGAGCTTTTCACGCGGCGGATTCTTCACCGGCCAGATGAGTTCCATGCCGTCGCCCTGATGGCGCGGCAGAAGATGCACGTGGTAGTGGAAAACCGTCTGTCCGGCCGCCTTGCCGTTGGCCTGGTAGACCGACAGTCCTTCGGGGTCGAAGGCCACCTTGATCGCACGTCCGATGCGCGCGCTGCTGCGCGCCACCGCCGCGGCCTGGGCCTCGTCCAGCTCGAAGAGGTTCGCTGCGTGCTTCTTCACGGCCACCAGCACGTGGCCCGGATTGACCTGGCCGAGGTCCATGAAGGCGAGCGTGTGCTCGTCCTCGAAGACGCGAGTCGAAGGAATCTGGCCCGCGACGATTTTGCAGAACACGCAATCGTTCATTCCTTGCCTCCCGCAAGCTGATAGCCCGGCGAAGGTACCTGCACCAGCCACCGGTCTTCGAGCCGCAGCGCTGTGAGCGGCCCACCCCAGACGCAGCCGGTATCGAGACCGGCAACGCGCGCGTTCAACTGCAACCCGGCCTGCGACCAGTGCCCGAAGACGAGCTGCGCTTCGTTCTGCTTGCGCGTCTCGTGCCAGGTCTGGAACCCCGCAGGCGGCGTCTTGCCGGTGGTATGGAACTCCATCGTCCCGTCCTCTTTGCAGAAGCGCATGCGGGTCATGGCGTTGACGATCACGCGCAGCCGGTCCCAGCCGGTGAGCGAATCCTCCCAGCGCTCCGGATTGCTGCCGTACATGTTGTTGAGGAAGTCCCGGTAATCGGCTCCGGTCAGCGCCGCTTGCACCTCTTTTCCCAGAGATTCCGCCTTCCGAATGCTCCAGGTCGGCAGTAGTCCCGCATGCACCATCGCCCACTTCCCTTCGACGTGCACCATCGGCCGCGTGCGCAGCCAGTCGACGAGTTCCTTCGCATCCGGGGCGCCGAGCACGTCGGTAAAGGTATCGTCCTTGCGCTTGCGCTCGAACCCTTCGAACTGCGTAAGCAAATGCAGATCGTGATTGCCGAGCACCACGACCGCGCGATCGCCGAGTTCCTTCACGAAGCGCAGCACTTCGAGCGACTTCGGCCCGCGGTTGACGAGGTCGCCCACGAACCACAATCGGTCATGCGCACGATTGAAACCCACGCGCTCGAGCAGCGCCTGCAACTCGTCAAAGCAGCCCTGTACATCACCGATCGCGTACGTGGCCATGGGCGGAATTCTACTTATGCGGGCAGTAGCTCTTGCAATGCGTAGAGAGTTTTCTGAGGAAATCGTTGCAGTGGATAGAACCGCGTAATAATCTCAAGGGCCTTGTCGTAGGTTGAAATATTGAGCAAGCGCAACAGAAACCGAATATCTTCTTCGTCGTGGAATTCCGCTCCGATGCGAAATGCGAGACATTTCATGGCGAGCAAATACCCGGGCTGCGCGACCATGACCAGGAGATTGCTTAGTTCCAACCATGGACTGTATTTTCCATGCTCGCTCAAATATCCTTTCACGGCGTCATTCAGCCAGTCTGCTTGCTGATTCGTGCTGACGGCCACCCGCGCGGCCGCCTCGCGTACCTGGGCCGCGGGTTTAAAGTAACCGTCAACATCTTCTGTGGACGGGCGAGCTGAGTGTGCAAGGCACATGACGGCGCCGCCAACTAGATACAGCTCCCCCTTTGTCTCCGAACGGGCGAGTTCGTCGTTGAGAAGACCGAACAGACGACGTAGATCTGTGGCCGAAAGGCCCGCCAAACTAGACCTGCCCGCCGACCACTGTATCTACAAAAAGATTTCGACTGCGGAACGCTGCAGGTGAATTTGTGAGCAGATGCAGGCGAAGACTGGTTAGTCTGCTGCCAAATTCCGGCGTCTCCAAGGGTCGAATTTGCTGCGTCCAACGCGGCGCTACCACGGCGCGCACGGCACACAGGTGTTCCACCATCGCAGCAATCGTGTTGACAGTGACCGCACTGAGTCCAGCGGGTGGCGGCGCCTCTAGAGCATCCCGCAATTCGCTTGCACCTAGGCCAGCGAGCCAGCTGCTAAGCGTTGCGAGTGAGATCTTGGCGCCATCAGAACGGCCAATCTCACGCAACAGATCATTCCATTGCGCGGCTCGGTGTGGAAGCACTTTGCGCAGGACGTAAGAGGACATTCCCATGCCCGCGTGGCGGGCCGCGTGTTCAATTGCGGTTTTCTCTGCCGGCGTTACGCGAATCTGTAGTTGTGCGCTTCTCATGGCCGTATTGTGCGAGCTTGTCTTACTATTGTCAATACATATGTAATTACACAATTTGAAAGCCGCGAAATCGCCGACCCAGTGCCTCGTTGGGCCGTGAACTCTTAGAAGCTGGCGTCTAGACGCCTGTATTGAATCGCTTCCGCGATCTGGGCGGCCTTGATCGCCGTGTCTCCCGCCAGGTCGGCGATCGTCCGCGCCACGCGCAGCACGCGGTGATACGCGCGCGCCGAGAGCAGCAGCCGCGCGAGCGCGTGGCGCAGCAGCTGATCGCCCTCTTTGTCGGTGGCGCACCACCGGTCGATATCGCGTGTGCCGAGCAATGCGTTCGGCACGCCCTGGCGCTCGAGCTGGCGCCGGTGCGCGCCGAGCACCCGCGTGCGGATCGCGGCGCTTGATTCGGTGGCGCCCGGCGTCATGAGTTCGGCATCGCGCGGCGCGGGCACTTCGAGCTTGATGTCGACGCGGTCGGCAAGCGGGCCCGAGACGCGGCCGCGGTAACGCGCAATGCGCTCGGGCGTGCAGCGGCAGCGCCCGGCGGGCGAACCGCAATGGCCGCAGGGGCAGGGGTTCATCGCCGCAACCAGCTGGAAGCGCGCCGGAAACTGCGACTGGCGTGCGGCGCGCGAGATCGACACCTTGCCCGATTCGAGCGGCTCGCGCAGCGACTCGAGCACGTCGCGATCGAATTCGGGCAATTCGTCCAGGAACAGCACACCGCGGTGCGCGAGGGAAATCTCACCCGGGCGCGGCAACGCGCCGCCGCCCACCATGGCCGCGCTCGAGGCGCTGTGATGCGGCGAGCGATACGGCCGCTCGCCCCAGCGCGCGGCCTCGAAGCCCGCCGCCGACACCGAATGGATCGCCGCGACCTCGAGCGCCTCGGCCTCGCTCATCGGCGGCAGGATGCCCGGAAAGCGCGCCGCCAGCATCGACTTGCCGGTGCCGGGCGGCCCCATCATGAGTACGCTGTGCCCGCCCGCGGCCGCGACTTCGAGCGCGCGCTTGGCCTGCGGCTGGCCTTTCACTTCGCTGAAATCCGGATAGACGTGCGCGGGCGCGCGCTCGCCCGCCTCGAAGCGCGGCAGCTTCGCCTCGCCGCACAGGTGCGCGACGACTTCGAGCAGGGTGCGCGCGGGGAGCACGTGCGCCCCCGCCGCGAGCGCCGCCTGGGGCGCGTTCGCTTCGGGCAGCACGAACGCGCGCGAGGAGGCGCGCGCCTGCAGCGCCATCGCCAGCGCGCCGCGCACCGGCCGCAGGTCGCCGGTGAGGGAAAGTTCGCCCGCGAACTCGTGCGCGGCGAGCGCTTCGGACGCAATCTGCCCGCTCGCGGCAAGGATGCCGATGGCGATCGGCAGGTCGAAGCGGCCGGAATCCTTGGGCAGGTCGGCCGGGGCGAGATTCACGGTGATGCGGCGCGCGGGAAATTCAAACTGGGTGTGATTGAGCGCGGCGCGCACGCGGTCCTTCGCCTCGCGCACCTCGGCGTCGGGCAGGCCGACAATGGTGAACGAGGGCAGTCCCGGCCCGAGGTGCACTTCCACCGCCACTTCGGGCGCATCTATCCCCGCGAGCGCGCGGCTTGCCACAGTTGCAAGCGACATTGGTCCCCCACCGCGAACAACGCGGCAGAGAACCCTACGGTTTACGCGCTTCGAGCTCCGCGACGCGCGCTTCGAGCGCGGCGAGCTTCGCCTGGGCGCGCTCGAGGAGCTTTTTGTGGACTTCGAGGTCCTCGCGCGCGGCGAGATCGAAGCGATCGAAAAATGCGCCCAGCAGGGCTTGAAGGTTTTTCTCCAGATCCTGGGCGGGTGAATCGCGCAGCGCCTCGGCGAAGCGCGCACGCAGATTTTCCAGGGGGGTTGGCGCATCCATGGCCGCGAGGGTACACGAGCGACATTCCCCTCCTGGCGGCTCGCACCCGCGCGGGGCATGGCGTGGTGCGGACTCTCCATCCTGGTGCATGCGCCTTCCCCGGGTGCGCCGTGCCATCCGTAAATCCTTGATTATTTGACCCAAGTCACCTGGCACACGACGTGCTAATCAGTTCTGGCGTCCATTCAATCCTGGGAGATTTACCCATGCGTAAAACGATCGTTGCCGTCTCACTTGCCACTGCCGCCCTTGCGGTGCCCGGCCTTGCAGCCGCTCAGGCTGCTGCTGCAGCCGCCCCTGCCTCGCCCCATACCTTTACCGGCAACATCGGCTTGTACAGCGACTACCGGTTCCGCGGCATTTCCCAGACCTTCGCCAAGCCGGCGCTCCAGGGCGGCTTCGACTACTCGCACGCGAGCGGCATCTACCTGGGCAACTGGAACTCCAACGTCAACGAAGGCGCGGGATTTCCGGCCGGCAACATCGAGATGGATTTCTACGGCGGCTGGAAGAAGAGCTGGGGCGACTGGGGCCTGGACCTGGGCGCCATCCACTACGCCTACCCGGGCACGGACGCGAACGCGACGACCCTCACGAGCGCTGCGTTCACGAACCCGCGCAACAGCAAGACCCACACCGGCGCCATCCACAACACGGAGCTCTACATTGGCGGCTCCTGGAAATGGATTTCGCTCAAGTACTCGCATGCCATCAGCGACTACTTTTCGCTCGCCGATACCAAGGGCTCGAACTACCTCGACCTGTCGGCCAACTACGACCTGGGCAACGGCTGGACCCTGCAGGGCCACGTCGGTTCGCTCAGCGTGAAGAACTACAGCACCGGGGCGGTGGGCACCAAGGCCAACTACACCGACTGGAAAATTGGCGTGACCAAGGACCTGGCCGGCTGGATCCTCGGCGCGGCGTACATCGATACCAGCGCCAAGGGCAGCTGCACCGCCGGCGCGTCAGATTTCTATTGCTTCGCCAACCAGGTTCCCAACGGCGGCACCGCTACGCCCGGCGGCGTCAAGTTCAAGAACGCCGGCAAAGGCACCGTGGTTGTCTCGATCAACAAGACTTTCTGAGGTCTTCATGAAACTCGTCACCGCCATCATCAAGCCGTTCAAACTCGACGAGGTGCGAGAAGCGCTCTCGGCGATCGGCGTGCAGGGCATCACTGTCACCGAGGTCAAGGGCTTCGGGCGGCAGAAAGGGCACACCGAGCTCTACCGCGGTGCCGAATACGTGGTGGATTTCCTGCCGAAAGTGAAGATCGAGGCCGCGATCAAGACCGACATGCTCGAGCGCGCGCTCGAAGCGATCGAAAAAGCCGCCAATACCGGCAAGATCGGCGATGGCAAGATTTTCGTGTTCGACCTGGAAAAGGTCGTGCGCATACGCACCGGCGAAACAGACGCCGCTGCGATCTAGGGAGAACAAGATGAAGCAGCTGATTGCAGTCCTTTCCATGCTGGCGCTGTTCGCATTGGCGGGCGGCGCAAGCGCCCAGGACAAGGACAAGGCGCCTGAGAAGGCAGTCGCCGAAGCGAAAGCATCCGAGCCGGCCAAGGCCGCGCCGACGCCCAACAAAGGCGACGTGGCGTGGATGCTGACTTCGACCGCGCTGGTGCTGATGATGAGCGTGCCGGCCCTGGCGCTGTTCTACGGCGGCATGGTGCGGGCGAAGAACATGCTCTCGATGCTGATGCAGGTCTTCGTGGTGTTCTCGCTGGTCACGGTGCTGTGGTGCATTTACGGCTACAGCCTCGCCTTCACCGAGGGCAGCGGCTCCCTGAGCGCGTACTTCGGCGGTTTTGATCGATTCTTCCTGAACGGCACCTTCGACAACGTCAAGGGCGAGTTCGCGATGGCGGCGACCTTCTCCAAGGGCGTCGTGATCCCGGAACTGGTGTTCGTCGCTTTCCAGGCGACCTTCGCCGCGATCACCTGCTGCCTGATCCTCGGCGCCTTCGCCGAGCGCGCCAAGTTCTCGGCGGTGCTCGTCTTCATCGTGCTCTGGTTCACGTTCAGCTACGCGCCGATCGCGCACATGGTCTGGTTCTGGATGGGCCCGGATGCCTACACCGACCCGAAGATGCTCGACGCGATCAACGCCAAGGCTGGCCTCCTCTGGCAGTGGGGCGCGCTCGATTTCGCGGGCGGCACGGTGGTGCACATCAACGCCGGCGTCGCCGGCCTGGTCGGCGCCTACCTGGTCGGCAAGCGGATCGGCTACGGCAAGGAAGCCATGCCGGCGCACAACCTGCCGATGACGATGATCGGCGCGGCGCTGCTGTGGGTGGGCTGGTTCGGCTTCAACGCCGGCTCGGCGCTGGAAGCGAACGGCACGGCCGCGCTTGCCTTCATGAATACCTTCCTCGCTACCGCCTGCGCGGTGCTCTCCTGGACGCTCGGCGAAGCCGTCTTCAAGGGCAAGCCGACGATGCTGGGCGCGGCATCGGGCGCAGTAGCGGGCCTGGTCGCGATCACCCCGGCCGCCGGCAACGTCGGCATCGCGGGTGCGTTCGTGATCGGCACCGCTGCGGGACTGGTCTGCCTGTGGGGCGTGAGCGGACTGAAGAAGCTGCTCGGCGCCGACGACTCGCTGGATGTGTTCGGCGTGCATGCCGTCGGCGGCATCCTGGGTGCGCTCCTGACCGGCGTGTTCAACTCGCCGTCGCTCGGCGGGCCGAGCTTCCCGGTCGACTGGGTGACGGGCTCCATGACCGCGGCAAAGGATTACTCCATCTGGGGCCAGTTCATCATCCAGGCCAAGGCAGTCGGC
>CAZTSJ010000205.1:0-2360 GCA_964616875.1 uncultured Bordetella sp.
CACCCGCTTCTCGCCGTAGGTAAATTCCCAGTGCGCGGTCATGATGTTCACGCCCAGCTGCTTCTCCGCTTCGATCATGTCCTGGCCGCGCGTCCACAGCGCGGTTGCCGATCCCTGCCAGGTATCGCCGCCCTCGAGCAGCAGCGCGCCCGGGCGCGCGGCCCGCACTCGCTTGACGAGCGTGGCGAGATGCGCGAAGCCGCCCAGCTTGCCGTAGCGGCGCGCCGCGGCTTCGAAATCGAGGAAGGTCAGGGCGTGCGCCTCGGCGCTGCCAGCAGGAATGCCCGCGTGCCTCAAGAGGTGCTCGCCCACCAGGTGGGGCGAGCGTCCCACCGCGCTGCCGACTCCGATATTGGCGCTGGGTTCGCGGAAATGCGTCGGCAGCAGCTGCGCATGGCAGTCGGTGAAGTGCAGGAGGCTTGCATTGCCGAAGGGCGGCAGGTCGTAGAGCGCTCGCGCTGCCTGCGCGCGAGGCGCGCGCAGCGGGGCGCCCAACGCGGCCGCCGCGGCGAGGGCGCCCAGGAACTCCCGTCGCCTCACTGATTTACGGGCGAGTTCGGATCGAGCAGGAGGGCGGTCACATCCTTCATCTGCTGTTCCGTGAGGATGGCGTTGTGCCCGAAGCGCGGCATGTTGGAACAGGCGGTGAACGCCTGCGAGTTGTAGACCTTGCCGTAGGTATAGCGCTGGATCGCTTCGCTGGTGCCGCGCAGCTTGCCGTAGTTGTAGAGGCTCACCCCGATGGTGCCGTAGGAGATCTCCGCCTTGGAGAGCTGGTGGCAGGCATAGCAGTTGGCGCCGGAAGGGACTTTCGGATCGTCGGAGAACTGCTTTCCCACGCCGGTCTGCGCGATGCGCTCGCCGCTCTTCCAGTCGCCCATCAGCTTGCCGTCGGCGGGGTACTTGATGGAATCGAAATTCGTTTTCTCGATCCGCTCGGCGACTGCCTTGGGGAGTTCGGCCGTGGGCGGCTTGCTGCAGAGCTTCTGGGCCTCGTCCTGGTCCAGCCGGTCGAGCTTGGCTTGGCCGCGCTCGCCGAAGGAGGTTTTCATGACCGCCAGCGCCTTTTGCGACGCTTCCTGGTCGCTCATGCTGGCGCAGCCCGCCGCGATAGCGGCAAGGGTGGCAGCCGCCGCAATCACACGCATTCTGGTTTTCATCATGAATCCTTTAGCGCTTGATGGCCGGCGCGTTGAAAGCGGCGCCGTTGGCATTGCGCGCCAGGAACGCGGTGAGCGCCACCGAAGCGTCAGACGCGAACTTGAGCTCGGGGAAACGCTGCTGGCGGAAGCAGTCGTAGAGCCGCCACTGGAAGGTACGCAACTCGCCCTGCGATACGCGATATGCCGGCCAGGTCGTGTAGGCGAGCTGCGCGCCGGCCTTCTCGGTGAGGTTCGGCAGGTCCTGCAGGCGGATGCGCTTGCCGTTCTCGCTGTGGCAGGTGGCGCAGGCGAAGTCGTGCGGCCCGCCGCGGAAATAGAACATCTTCTCGCCCAGCTGGTACGCCTCCCGCTCCTTCGCGTGGCTCCGGGGAACGTTCATCGTCACGCCCCTCGATTCGGAGGTGATCCAGGCGGTGAGGGATTCCAGGTCCGAACGATTGGTGCCGGCACCGAAAACGCGCTTGGTCGCATCCTCGAAGCGCGTCCCCTGCAGCGTGGTCATGCAGTGCACGAGCCGCGTTTCCAGGTCCATGACGCGGTCCGCGTCGGCGAAATGGCGCGGCATCTCGGCATACGCGCCCTTCACCACGCCCGCGCCCTTGCCGAGGTCGCAGGCCTCCAGCGAGGCGTTCTTCGGGCCACGCTTCTGTTTCCAGAGCGCTTCGCCGCGCGCTTCCCACAGTTCCGCCGGGTTCCCCGCGGCGAGCGCCTCCCGGTACTTGGCGATTTCCGCCTCCGGGCTGCTCTGGGCCGAAGCCCCGAGCGCCGCTCCCGCCGCCAGCACTGTGGCGGCCATCCTCCAATGGATCGTCACGCTTGCCTCCTAGTTGATGGTCGTCTCGTCGGTGCGGGTCTCGCCTTTGTTGTCTTCCCAGGTGACGGCGACCTTGTCGCCTTTCTTCCCACCCTTGAAGTTGAACTCGAGGAACGGATTCTTGGCCACCGCCGGCCCCCAATTCGCCGAGAGCACCGTCTTGCCCTGATGCGTCGCCGTGACTTTGCTGATGAAATGCGCCGGCACGATCTTGCCGGAGCCGTCCTTGCGCTGGCCGGTCTCCATTTCGTGGCTCATCAGGACTTTTACGTTGACCACGCCGTCACGCTCGGCGACGCGGATTCTCATCGGATCTGCCATCTCGTCTCTCCTTTTTCTCTCAGCCGCCGCAGCCGCCGAGAGTGATCTTGATTTCTTTCTTC
>CAZTSJ010000206.1:0-5024 GCA_964616875.1 uncultured Bordetella sp.
GGCTACGTGCCGCTGCGCAACCGCTCGAACGACTACCTCATCGACCGCGAGGAGCAGAAGCACCGTTCCTTCACCGGCATCCGCGGCGTCGCCGAGCAGGACACCATGGCGCAGGAAAGCCAGGGCGTCATCGCCGACCGCACGAAAGAGCACCTCACCGCCACCGACGTCGCCGTGGTGCGCTTCCGGCGCCTCATGCTGAAGGAGGCCAAGGCGCTGCGCGACGGCAAGGAGCCCAAGGCGGCGCAGCACCCCAGCAGCTACCGCCTGCGCTCGGGCGGCGCCGTGCTCTCGTCCGAATTGTCTTTCGAGGAAGTCATGATGCAGCGTTTCGGCAGCGCCACCGGCAGGGTAGACTGAAGCAGAATTGCTGAATTGCAGTAAATCCGGCATACTGCACCCATGAAAACCACCGTCGTCGTCAACAGCCGCGGCGTCGTCACGCTGCCGGCCAAGCTGCGCCAGTCCCTCGGCATCAAGGCCGACGACCACCTGATCGCCGAAGCCACCCCGGACGGCCTGCTCCTGCGGCCCGCCGTAACGATACCGGTGGAGATCTATACCGATGAGCGGATCGCCGAATTCGACCGCGAGGAGCGTGCGCTCGAGAAGGCGATGCGCGCGCGCGCCCGGAAGCGTCGCTGACGTTCCCGAGTGCGGATCTTTCTGGATGCCAACGTCCTGTTTTCCGCAGCCCACTCCGCTGGCGCCGTACGGCGCCTCGTTGAGCAGCTCGTCGAGTCTGGCCATGAGCTTTGCGTGAACGGATACGTCGTCGCGGAGGCGCGCCGCAACCTTGCGACCAAGGCCCCCGCCGCCGCGGCAGCGCTGGACCGGCTGCTGCGGCACACTAGCCAGGTGCGCGATCGTCCGGCTGCCGCCTCGGCGGGCGAGCTCGAGTTCCTGCCGGAGAAGGATCGGCCTGTGCTCGCCGCCGCCATCCGCGGCGGCTGCGCTGCACTGGTGACGGGCGACGTCGCTCATTTCGGGCGCTGGTTCGGTAAGACGGTCGAGGGAGTGACGATCCATTCGCCGCGATCGCTGCATGACACCCTTTTTGCATAAGGATCGAACCATGGACCGGCTGATCGCAATTCTTGTCCTTGCTCTCCTCGACCTCGGCAATCCGGCAAACGCCCAGGACTACCCTGCCAAACCCATCAACGCGATCATCCCGTTCTCCTCCGGCAGCGCGAGCGACGTCATCGCCCGCATCCTGCTCGATCGCATGGGGACCTCGCTGGGGCAGCGCTTCATCGTCACCAACATCCCCGCCGCGGGCGGCGTTGCAGGGACGCTCACCGCGAGCAAGGCCGCGCCCGACGGCTACACCATCGTCATGGGCGCCGCGGGCCCGACGGTGGTCAACAAAATCCTCAATCCAGCCCTGGGCTACGACCCGGAGAAGGACTTCGCGCCGATCTCCCTCTACGCCAGCCTGCCCAATGTCGTCGTCGCGAACGCGAAGCTCCTGGTCTACACCCTGGCGGAACTGCGTGAATACGCGAAGAACAATCCCAAGGTTCCCTACGGTTCGGTCGGCAATGGCAGCTCGCAACACCTCGCAGGCGCGATGTTCGAGCAGCTCGCGGGCGTGCAGATGCAGCACGTGCCGTACCGCATTACCTCGCAGTTGCAAAGCGACCTGATCGCCGGCACCGTGCCCGTGAGCTTCCAGCTCCTGCCCAACGTCATCGGCGCCATAAAAAGCGGCCAGGTGCGCGCATTAGCTGTGACCAGCACCAAGCGCCTCGCCGCACTCCCCGACGTCCCCACCACCGCCCAGGCCGGCCTCAAAGGCTTCGAATCCGCCGCCTGGTTCGGCTTCCTCGCCCCCCGCGGCACACCGAGGCCACCCATCGACCGTCTCAACAAAGAAATCGCCGCCGCCATCGCCGATCCTGCCGTGCGCAGCCGCTTCACCGACTTCGGCGCCGAGCCGCTCGCCTCAACACCGGAAGAGTTCGGGCGCTACCTCTCCGTCGAGGTTGTGAAGTGGCGGGAGATTATTACCAGGGGCGGGATTACTCTGGAGTAGGCGGCGAACAAAGAAACGATCAGGCGACTGCGCCGAGCGCCCGCTGCAACTCCCGGCGCGTCGCGCCTGCGGCGAACAGCGCGCGCACTATGAGATCGAGCGAAACGGACTGGTCCCCGGTCTCGATCTTGGCCACCCGCGACTGGCTGGAGCGCATGCGCTGCGCAAGATCGATTTGCGACAGGCCATGCTTCTTCCGGGCCTCCCGCACAGCGGTGACTAGCGCCAGCTTCAATTCAACGAGCGCCGCCTCCTGATCGTTCAATCCAAGGAAATCCTTGACGGATCCCGCCTTCCATCCTGCTGCCCGCAACCGCTTCAGTTTTCCGGCATTCATCGCTTTGTCTCCTTGTCGCGAACCGCGACCAGATAATTCCGCAGTCTCTTGCGGCACGATTTCATCACCGCATCCGGCGTGGCCCTGCTGCTCTTGGCGAAAACCTCCAGGATCACGACAGCATCAACATCCAGGTGGTACATGACGCGCCAGGTCCGCGTTTCGTCGTTCACCCGCAGCTCATAGCTCATGGCATGCCTTGCCGATATCCGGCATCGGCCGCGAGTGGGGCAGGGCGATCGCCTCGCCGCGTTGAAGCCGCCTCAGAAGCACACCCGCCTCGATTCGTGCCGCGGACGAAAACGGCGGTGTCTTGACCTCGCCATGCAGCCACAAGAGCGGCTTGTCAGCCTTGCGCATCCCGCCAGTATATGTCGGATATGACATAAACCGAAAGATGGCTTGCCCGGACGTGATCCTTGGTTCGTACTCGTACCCGTCCTACTCCCCGTCGGGGAGCAGCGGGGGCGGCCAGAGCAGCGGCGGCGGGTCCGGCAGCAGCGGAAGGCCGAGATGGTCGCGAGCCGGTTCGTCCGTGGTGTACACGGACGCACAGGTGCGCGCACTCACGCCGGTCCGCAACAGCGTCGAGCAGCAAGCGTCCCTGCCTGACCGTCGGGACGTCTTTCTCTGCCACGCGTCGGACGACCGGAGCGGGGCCGCCAAGGAGTTGCACGATCTGCTCGAGTCGCTCGGTGTCTCGGTCTGGTTCAGCGAAAAGGACGTCGCCCTCGGCACGCCGTTGCTCCGCGAAATCGACTAGGGACTGGCGAAGTCGCGAGTCGGTATTGTTCTGGTGACCCCTGCGCTGCTGCGCCGCCTCCAAGGAGAAGGCATCGCCGACAAAGAGCTTTCGGCACTCCTAGCGCGAGACCTGCTCGTTCCCGTCGTGCACAACACGACGTATGAAGCTTTCCGCGAAGTCAGCCCTCTGCTCGGCTCGCGAAGCGGCCTGAGCACTGCAGAAGAGCCGATGGCAAACGTCGTGACCAAGCTCGCCGAGCTGGTCACCCTCTAGCTCTATTGCCGAGGTGGGGGACGCTTATTGACCCCTAGGCGGCCTTTAGCCACGCCTCTATCGGCAGGGTGAGCCCGGTTATATCGCCGGCTAACCCCCTTGGGGATCCGAACTCCGGTTGCTCTGCTTACTTCGGGGCGTGCCAGGAATCCCGCAAAGTCACCGTTCGATTGAAGTTTCCGCGATCGAACACGAAGTAGCCGTGCCGCTCGAACTGAACCTGGCCTTCCTTCGAATCTTTCAGGCTCAGCTCCAGTTCTGCTGGTACGGTCTTGATTGAATCCGGATTCAAATGCTCGACGCCCTCGGGGTGCTCAGCTTTGAAAAGCCGATCGTACAAATGCACTTGCGCTGCGTGGGCGTGCTTCACGCTCACCCAGTGAATGTTTCCTTTCACCTTGACCGCATCCGCACCGGGCGTGCCTGAGCGGGTATCGGGGAGGTAGGTGCAGCGCACGATGCCGTTGTGCGAACCTTCGCACTTCACGACGTAGCCGTAGCGCAGTCTGACGGTGGCGCCGGGGGAGAGGCGGAAGTAGCCTTTGGGCGGAGTGTCGGTGTAGTCGTCGCGCTCGATCCAGAGCTCGCGGGAGAAGGGGACCTGGCGCTTGCCCCATTCGGGCTTTTGCGGATGGTTGGGGACGTCCATCAACTCTTCCTTCTCCTCGGGGTAGTTCTCGATCACGAGCTTGATCGGGTCGAGGACGGCCATGCGGCGAGGGGCGATTTCGTTCAGGTGCTCGCGCATGCAGTCTTCCAGGATCGAGTAGTCGATCATCTGGTTGGCCTTGGAGACGCCGATGCGCTCGGCGAAGCGGCGGAAGCCCTCGGCGGTGTAGCCGCGGCGGCGAGCGCCGGCGAGGGTGGGCATGCGAGGATCGTCCCAGCCGTCGACGTGGCCGCCTTCGACGAGTTTTATCAAAAGGCGTTTGGACAAAAGAACATGCGTCAGATTAAGCCGCGCGAATTCGATTTGCTGCGGCAGCGGGCGCTGGAGTAATCCTCCGTCGGCGAGCTTGCCGAGAAGCCAGTCGTAGAACGGGCGCTGGTCTTCGAATTCCAGGGTGCACAGCGAGTGGGTGATTTTCTCGACCGCGTCCTCGATCGGGTGGGCGTAGGTATACATCGGGTAGATGCACCACTTGTCGCCGGTGCGGTGGTGGGTGGCTTTCTTGATGCGGTAGATCGCCGGATCGCGCAGGTTGATGTTGGGCGACTTCATGTCGATCTTGGCGCGCAGGACGTGAGCGCCATCAGGGAATTCACCAACACGCATCTTTTTTAATAGATCTAAATTCTCAGAAGAACTGCGAGAACGAAAAGGAGAATCGACACCCGGATGCGTGAAGTCGCCGCGGTTCTTCTTCATTTCGTCGGCGGACTGGCTGTCGACGTAGGCGTTGCCCGAGGTGACGAGGTACTCGGCGCACTGGTACATGAAGTCGAAGTAGTCGGAGGCGTAGAGCGCCGTGCCGCCGAAGTCGGCGCCGAGCCAGCTCACCGATTCGATGATGGAATCGACGTACGCCTGCTCTTCCTTCTCCGGGTTGGTGTCGTCGAAGCGCAGGTTGCAGCGGCCGCCGTACTCTTTCGCCAGGCCGAAATTGAGCAGGATGGACTTGGCGTGCCCC
>CAZTSJ010000207.1:0-3625 GCA_964616875.1 uncultured Bordetella sp.
GGCGACGTAAGACAGGATCAGGTTCGTTGAAATTGGCGCCACGAGGTAGAGGCGCGTTTCCCTGAACTTGCGCTCGACGTCGTACTCGGCGGCGAAGCCGAAGCCGCCGTAGGTCTGGATGCAGACGTTGGCGGCCTCCCAAGGCTGAGGGCGAGAGTAGGATAAGCGAGCGTGCTCACGGGAGGCGCCGAATGTGCTTATTCACCGGTCCGGTCGAGAAAGTCTCCAACACCAGCATCTTTGCGCGCGCCGTAGGCGAGCGCCAGATCGTGGTCTACAGCATGACCTATGCTGCCGCGAGCCCGCTCGCCATGGTGCTGCCGATTCCGGTGGTGCCCGATTCCCCGGATGATGCGCTGCGCTTCATCAATCTCGAAGACTGCCCCGATTTCTTCGCCGAACTGCGCCGCGGGTTCCCGATCCACGAGGAGACGTCCATGGGAGCGTCGATCGCTGCGGTGGCAGCGCCCGCGCGGACGCTGGAAGTCCACGAAGTCGGGGCGTTCGAGGCTTCGTTCGTGCCGCGGCCGGAAGATTTCGGGCGGCTGGACGAGCGCTTTCGCCTGCCCGCGGAAATCTGGCTCGTACTGAACCATTACCGCGACTGGGGTTTCGCGGTCTTCAAGCTGAAGGAAACCGAACTCGCCAATGTGCACCCGATGGCCTTCGATTTCCCACGGCGCGACCGAAAACGGTTGTTCTTTCCGACGCTGCATGTGCATAACCGGCGCTTCGAACGCAGTGCGCACTTCGACCACGCGCTTTACTGCCAGCCCGAACCGGCGATGAACTGGCACCTGCAGGGCTGGGAATACGGGAGAGGGCCCGCCGAAATTTACGTGCGCTGCGAGCAGGGCCGGCAGCTGATCGACCGCGCGCGGCCGTGCTGGCGCAACGTATTCGAGGGCCTGCGGGAGAACCGCGACACCTGGGTTGGCAAAGGCGAATCGATCCCCGCGCCCATCGCGGCATGAAGCCGGTCGCGGTCGAGACGTTTGCACGCCTGCGCGCCCTCGCCGAGCAGGGCATGCGCGAAGATGCCCCCGAGGCGAACGCCAATGCGCGCGAAGATCTGCTCGCGATCTACCTGCATTGCTACACCCTGACCCATCGGCTGCACCCGACCTTGAATGAACCCGAGGTAACCTACGGCGACGGGTTGAGGCAGCGCATGCAACGCATGCGCGAAACGCGGGCGATGGTGTGGGACGAAGAGGACCTGCTCGGTTTCGAGTGGATCGATCGGCTCGCGGAAAACGGCCATGCGGGAGCAAGGCAACTGCGACGGAGAGTCATCGCGAATCCTGCGGCCCTGTCGGCGGTGTTTGTCCGAAATCCGGAGCGGGCGGCGGCGCTAGCAGAGGACGTTGCCGCGGCGTGCATCGAGATGGCGCGCTATGAACTGGCCAAGGCGGCGCCCGACTTGAACGTGCTGTACCACTGGCTGCAATCCCTGCATAAATGCGTGGAGCTGGAAGCGGATCGGGAGGACGAGGAGGTGCAGGGCGCCCTTCGCCTGCGCGATGTAGTTCGGGAAATGCGCGACATAGCGAGTACGTCCGACGCCTGCGACGTCGAATTCCTGACAACGCTGCTTGCGCCACGCGAACTTATTCGAAACCTCTACCTTTCCTCTGATCCAACCGATTCTCTGGCTAGATTGGCGCTGTTGAAGCTGTCGCGGCCGGAAGAGGAGATCCGCGTCGGGGGTGAACGTCTTCTGCGCCGGGCTGCCGATCTCGGTTCGGTCGAAGCGCAGGACGCGGTTCTCGCTCACAGCAGCGACCCGAAAACGGTCTGCCGGTGGCTTCCCGCGGAGCGCGCGCCCACGGTCGCAGAGGTTGTAGACCTGCTGCAAGAGGCGGCGGGCGAGCCCAGCGCCGCCGACCTGGAGATCATTCGCGCCACGCGCTTCAATCGGGAGGCCGGCGCGGGTGCCGTCGCGAGGCATGGACGCGAGCCCTACGCCGGAAGGCTGCTCTACACCCTGGCTCGCCTGCGCCTCGACGCGACGGAGGACGCCGGAAAGGATGCGGGATGGAAGCTGCTCGAGCACGCGGCAGAGCGCGGCTCGCGGCGCGCGCAGGTGGAGCTCTATCGCCGGACTCCGGACAAGGAGGCGCTCGCGCGGCGAATCGAAGCGGGCGGCGAGCCGGACGTCGCCGCCGAGTTGCGGGAACTGGTCGCAATTACCGGACAACCCGGGCCCGCCGACCTGGAGATCCTGGAGGCATCGGTGCTCGACGAACGTGTGCCGGGTGCCGGTCAACTGCTGCACGCGCTGGCGCAGCCGAGACTCGCAAGCAAGGTCGAGTCGGCACGCGCGCTAGGCAAGCGGTGGCTGAATCGCGCGGCGCAGCTGGGCAGTCTCGAGGCGAAGACGGCCGTGGTCATGGCGGCGTTCGAGGATGCGGGCGACCGGCGCGCATTCGTCCGGTCTTTCCTGCGGCAGTATCCGAACTCGGGTCCAATCGGCGAGAGGCTGTGCCTTCGCCTGGGTTGCATGGTGGAGAAAGGTGAACTCGGCGGTGCACCAGATCTGCCAGAAGCGGCAGACTGGTACACGAAGGGATTGGGCAAGGCGTTGAACCCGGCCGGCGAGGCGCGGGTCGCGGAGAGCGAATTTTGCTATGCCGTTGCGACTGCCTTTGACCGGCGCTGGCGGCTGCACCGCGTCGACGACCCGGCGATCGCTTTAGCCTGGCACGCGCGCGGCCTTTCCGCTGGCAACGTCGAATGCTTCAACGCTTGGATCGGCGCTTGCCTGAATGGGGAGCTAGGACTGCGGCAGGATCCTGTCGAGGCTCTTGCGCAGGTCCGCCGTTTCAAGGCCGTGGCGGGACATGCGCTTAAGAATACTCTCTGGGGATTGCGTACAGCGTTCCTCTATCGCGCCGGTAAGGCGGCAGAGACCGATGCGGCGCTCGGCGCGCGGTGGCAAGAGATCGCCGCGGAACTCGGCGCCGGCGATGCAGATTCCCGCATCGGATGACTTTACTTCAAGGCTAAAAAGGGACTGGAGACTATCTCCGCTAATCCTCGGAATCGCGGCGCGGCGCATCCACGAAGAAAAATGTAAACAGCGCCAGGACAGCGAGCACGACAGCGACCCAGAATTCGGTCCGGTCGAATTCAATTCCCGCTATTTTCATGGGCCGCGAATTCGACAGCTGTTCCCGCAGGATGATGCTCGAGTGATCTGCGGCGTTCACCAGGACCTCCACCCTGTCGCCGACCGAAAACTTGTATCTGACGACTACCAGTTCGGATTGGCGAGTGCCGATTCCCCGCTCGCTCCACCTGATCGTCGCGCGCCGAAGCTTCGAATGAGGCCGTTTCTCGATGGACACGACCTCGCCGGTTACCGGTTTCGCATCCGCAAACTGCCGGAATTCTTTCGCGTCGGAGATGCTCAAATGGAAGGAGGCAAAAGACACTGCGGCGAGCAATATGCCAAGCAGTTTTGGATGCCGAAAAATATTGTTCAAGAAGAACATGAGGCACCTCTCGCACGCAGATCGTGGAAAAGTAAATACTGCGCCCGATTTCTGCGTACTGGCAAGCACCCGCGGCCGGGAAAGATCTAGAACGAGCGGGGCAGGCCGAGCACGTGCTCGGCGACGTA
>CAZTSJ010000208.1:0-1610 GCA_964616875.1 uncultured Bordetella sp.
GCTTCCCGATGCCGGCACCGAAGTCGGCGCGCACCTCGCCCTTGAGCATGTCGAGTGTCCCATTGGCATGCAGCCGCGAGCCGGAAAATTCGAAGTCAAGCGTAAACGGCCACGGTCCGGATGCTTCCTGGATCAGGCGGAGAGGCCCGCCCTCAGCCGTGAGAGCGAACGGCAACTGCTGGTCCATGCGGCCGCGCACAGCCAGACGCAGCGCCTCATTCCAGATTGCGCTCCCGGACAGTTCATCCAGATCGAAGCGGTGGTGCCTCGCCGAGCGCGCATCGTGGTACTCGATGGCGAGCCGGTGCAGCGTAATCTGTCCAATGTCCAGCGCGGCCCGCGGGCGGCCCGGGTCCCCCGCCTGCGCCGGCGCCCAGTTGCCGCGTCCGTCGGCGGCCCGCTCGAGACTCAGGCGAACGTCTCTGGCCTCCAGGCTGCGAAGGCTTAGCTGGCCGCGCAGGGCGGCGAGCAGATCGACGCGGGCGCGCGCGTCAGCGAGTGCGAGGAACTCCGGCGCCGTGAATCCGCCCGGGTTGAGGATACGCACACCGCCGACGTGAAGTTCCGCATCGCGGCCGAGCGTCAGTTCGAAAGCCCCCTCCAGGATGACCTGGCGACCGAGTGCGGCGGACACCCGCTCTGCCGTGGCGTCGCGCCAGCGCGAAACGTCGATTGTCACCCCGGTCACGAACAAAGCGGCGACGGCGACGATGGCGACGAGCACTATGGTGAACGGCAGCCTGACAAGCGCCGCGCTTAAACCCAGGATCCAGCGCCGGCGGATCATTGAAGCGAGCGTGCCGAATACCGATGCGGTGCACGCTCAGGGATCGACAGCACCACCGTCACAGCGATGTTGGTCGCCGGGAACAGGACCATGCGTTTCAACTTGCAACCATTTCAGAGTAGCGCGGGGTGGCTTCTTGATATGGTAACAGGCGAGGCCGATAGCCGTTCGCCCCGCCGATTTTCGCATATCGCCTCACCGACAGTTCGATCGAACGACACAAAAAATATCGCGGCTGAATCAAACCGGCCGCTTTGTGGTGGACTGTCAAGCGCTCCGTTGACTAAGGCATGGTGGCTGGGCTACAGGCCGTGCTTCGGGAACACTGTGGAAGCTTTGCCGGCGGCAATTCACTCGTTCCCGCGCTAAATCCGCGATTTGAACGCCGGCACCTGCGCAGGAGACAAAGGCGGAAAATAATTTTGCCTGTTTGGATTTCCTGTACGTTTCCAAAAAGTTCATGCGCACGCGCATGTGCGCATTGTTTCGTCTAGCCGCAAGGAGTTGCAAAAATGAATTCCGGATTTAATTGCAAGATAGCCCTCGCCCTCGCCATCTTTGCCACGACGCCCCCTGCCGTGATCGCCGCAGACGCTGGTAGCGGCAAGGCCGGCCCCGGCGCTGTAACCGGCAAGCATTTCGACCCCAAGGGCAGCCCGCCGTCGACCTTCACGCTTGAACTGCGCAAGGGCATCTCGGCCACACTGCCGTTCGCTGACAAGCGTGATTTCGACGAAGCCAAGAAAGGCTTCATCGCCGAGCCGTCCTTCAAACAAATCAAGGCCGCGGGAGTAGTGCCGCGTGCAGAGGAACAACTTGCCAG
>CAZTSJ010000209.1:0-7824 GCA_964616875.1 uncultured Bordetella sp.
TCGCGCACGGCTATCACGCCGGCATGCTGTCGCTCGCGGCGATGAAGGGCGCAACAGAAGACGAACTGGTGGCGCACTGCGCCGCGATCGCGGCAGAGATTCCCCTGATCGGTTTCTATCTGCAGCCGGCGGTGGGCGGCATCGCGCTGCCGGCACGGTTCTGGCGCCGCTTCTGCGAAATCGAGAATGTGATCGCCATCAAGGTCGCGCCGTTCAACCGCTACGCGACGCTGGACGTCGTCAAGGGCCTGGTCGCCGCGCGCGCGGAGGAACGCATCACGCTCTACACCGGAAACGACGACCACATCGTGCTCGACCTGCTGCAGCCGTTTGCGGTCCGGCGCGGCGCCGAGGAAGTGCGCGTACGCATCAAAGGCGGCTTGCTGGGTCATTGGGGCGTCTGGACCAAGGGGGCGGTCGCGTTGCTCGAGAGAATTCAAGGCGCCAGCGCCGTGGACGCGGATCTGCTGGCCCTGGACGCGCGCGTCACGGACTGCAACGGCGCCTTTTTCGATGTCGCGAACGGATTCTCCGGCTGCATTCCAGGCTGCCACGAAGTGCTGCGCAGGCAAGGGCTGTTCGAGGGCGTCTGGTGCCTCGATCCAGACGAGCGGCTCTCGCCCGGGCAGAGCGAAGAGATCGACCGCGTATGCCGCGAGCACGCCGATCTGGGCGACAATGACTTTGTGCGCGCCAACCTGGCGCGCTGGTTGGACAGTTGAACCCGTGGAGGAGGAGATCGCATGAAAACCGCAATGTTGAAGGCCGCACTACTCGCAGTCAGCGCGCTGTTTGCGCTCGGCGCGCAGGCGCAATGGAAGCCGTCCAAGCCGATCACCATCATCGTGCCCTGGGCCGCCGGCGGCTCCACCGACCAGGTGACGCGCCTGACCGCCGCCGAGCTGGAGAAGCACCTCGGCCAGAAGGTCGTGATCGTCAATCAGCCGGGCGCTTCGGGTTCCATCGGCACCAAGAGCGCGCTGGATGCGCCCAAGGATGGCTATACCTGGACCGCGGGCGCGGCGCAGGACCTGGGCGTGTACCGCGCGCTTGGCATGCTGGAGACAAATCTGGCCGACTGGCATTTGTTTCTGAGCGTCGCCAACGTGCCGGTGGTGGGCGTCAATGCCAACACGCCGTACCGCAACCTGAAGGAGCTGCTCGATGCGATGAAGGCCAAGCCCGGCGAGATCACGGTCGCGACTGCCGGCGTGACGTCGGGTGGACATAACGCGATGGAGGCGATTTCGCGCGCGACCGGCGTGAAGTACCGGCACGTCACCTACGACGGCGGCAATCCTGCGGTCGTGGCCACGGTCGCAGGCGAGACCCAGGTGACGACCCAGCTCGCGGTGGAGCAGGCGGAAATGATCCGCGGCAAGCGCATCCGGCCGCTCGCGGCCGTGAGCGACAAGGCGCTCGATATCGAGGGCTTCGGCGTGATCGAGCCGATCACGCGCACGGTGCCGGGCATGAAGATCCCGACCAATTACTTCGGCGTATTCGTGCCCAGGGGCGTGCCGGCAGAAGTCGTCGCGACCCTGGAGAAGGTCTGGGGCGCCGACATTGCGAAGTCGGAAGCGATCAGGAAGTACGCCACCAGCCGCGGCGCGCTGTTCGCTCCGGCCTCGGGTGCGGAGGCGCAGGCGGCGGCGCTGCCCGCTGTGCAGGCAAACGCGTGGCTGCTGCACGCGGGCGGCAAGACCAAGGTTGCGCCCGACACAGTGGGCATCGCCAAGCCCGACTAGCGGGCGCGGCGTGAATCCGGGCGAGGAGGGCGACAAACCCTCCGCGAGGAGTGATCTCGCGCAGGCGCTGTTCTGGCTCGCGGCCGGGGGCGCGATTTTCTACGCCTCGTGGACCATGGACCGGCTCGCGAACCTGGGCGTGAAGTCGTTCTCCGCGCCGGGTCTGCTGCCGGGGGTCCTTGGCATCTTCATCATGCTGCTGGGTGCGGCAATGCTGTTGCGCGCGGTGCGGGCAGGCGGCTTGCAATCGCGCTCGGATTCTCCCGCAGCGCGGATCTCGTGGCGGCGCGTGCTGCCGCCGACCGCCCTGTGCGTGGCGTACGCAGCTGGACTGGTGGGCCATGGCCTGCCGTTCTGGCTGGCGTCGTGGCTCTTCGTGACCACGATGATCTGCGCCTTGCAGTTCCGCGAGCGCAAGCAGCAGGGCGAGCTGCGCCGCCTGGCGCTGGTCGCGCTCGCGGTCGGCGCTGGTGCTGCCATCGTGGTGCCGCTCATCTTCCAGGAACTCTTTTTGATTCGTCTGCCCTAGATGGAAGGCCTGTACGCCTAATGGAAGGCATCTATGCTTTGGGCCGATCGATCGCGGCCTTCGTCGCCTTCTGGCCGAT
Organism: uncultured Bordetella sp.; assembly: GCA_964616875.1. Lineage (GTDB taxonomy): Bacteria > Pseudomonadota > Gammaproteobacteria > Burkholderiales > SG8-39 > RBG-16-66-20. Next base: position 2,357 of record CAZTSJ010000209.1, read on the forward strand.
CGTCTATACGCTCGGCGCGACGCTGCTGGGCATTCTCATCGGCTGCATGCCGGGCCTTTCCGCGACCCTGGGCATCGCGCTCATGACCACGCTGACCATCAAGATGGCGCCGAACGACGCCATCCTGATTCTCATCTGCGTCTACGTCGGCGCGATCTACGGCGGCAGCCGCACCGCGATACTGCTGAATATTCCCGGCACGGCGGCCAATGCCGCTGCCTGCCTGGACGGCTTCGCGCTCGCGCAGAAAGGGCAGGCGGGGCGCGCCATGAGCATCGCCACCACCGGCTCGGTGGCCGGATCGCTGTTCGGCGTCGTCTGTCTGGCGCTTTTCACCCCGAGCCTCGGCGAGGTGGCGCTGTCCTTCGGCGCGTTCGAATTTTTCTGGCTCGGCGTGTTCGGCGTGATGATGACCGGCAGCCTCACCGGATCGGATCCGCTCAAGGGTTGGATCATGGGCTTCCTCGGACTGTTCGTGGCGCAGATCGGGCAGGAAGGCATCCACGCCTTCAATCGCTTCACCTTCGGCATCAACGATCTCGCCGGCGGCCTGTCATTGATACCCTGCCTGATCGGCGCCTTCGGTTTCGCCGAAATCCTCACCGTCATCACGGCGCCGGTGGCGAAACCGATCGTCAACAGCGTCGATTCCGTCCTGCCGCGCTTCGGCGACGTTTTCCGCTACTGGCGGACGATCCTGCGTTCCGGCGTGATCGGCGTCTACATCGGCATCCTGCCCGGCGTCGGCGAGGACATGGCGGCCTGGTCCTCCTACGCCGCCGCCAAGCGCGCCTCGAAGGAGAAGGAGCTGTTCGGCAAAGGCTCGATCGAAGGCCTGATCGCGGCCGAAACAGGCGACAACGCTTCGATTCCCGGCGGCATCATTCCCGCGCTCGCGCTGGCGATTCCGGGTTCTGCGCCCGCCGCGGTCCTGATGGCCGCGATGATCATCCACGGCGTGCAACCCGGACCCATGCTGATGGTCAACCAGCCGCAGTTCGTCTACGACGTGGTGACGATGACCCTGTTCGCCACGATCGCGATGCTGTTCTTCGGCCTTTTCATGGTGCGGCCGCTCCTACGGATCATCATGATTCCGCGCTCGATCATCATGCCGGTGATATTCGTGCTGTGCACGGTGGGCTCCTTCTCGCTCGCCTCGCGCCTGTTCGACGTCTGGACCATGCTCGGTACGGGCCTGGCCTGCTTCGTGCTGCGCAAGCTCAACTACCCGGTGGCGCCCTTCGTTCTGGGCCTGGTGCTGGGCGATATCGTCGACAAGAGCCTGCGCCGCGGGCTGGTGCTCTCCGACGGCTCGCTCGCGCCATTCTTCACCCGGCCGATCAGCGCGGTCATTTTTGCTATCGTTCTCCTCACCGTGCTGATGTATGTGCCCGCCTTCAACGGCATGATGAAAGGCGTCTGGGCAAGGATCTGGAGCCGCGCATGAGAATTGCACTGTGTAATGAAGTTATCGCGCCAATGCCGTTTCCGAAGCAGTGCGAGTACGCGGCCAAGCTCGGCTACGACGGCCTCGAGATCGCACCCTACACGCTGTCGGACGAACCGCACCGCCTGGGCGCGGCGCAGCTCGCCGCCGCGCGCAGCGCCGCGCAGGACGCCGGCGTGGCGGTGACCGGCCTGCACTGGCTGCTGTTGAAGCCCTCCGGCCTTTCGATCAGTTCCAGGGACGAAACCATCAGAAAGAAAACCATCGACGTGATGCTCGCGCTCATCGACCAGTGCGCCGAGCTCGGCGGGCGCTATCTGGTGCACGGCTCGCCGCAGCAGCGGCGCGTCGATGCGGGCGATACGCGCGCCGTCGCCATGGCGCGGGCGCAGGAATGCTTTGCGGCCGTCGCCGAGCGCGCGGAGAAGGCGGGCGTGATTTATTGCATCGAACCTCTGTCCTCCGACCAGACGCAGCTCATCAACACCATCGAGGAGGCCGCCGCCATGGTGAAGGCGATCGGCAGCCGCAGCGTGCGCAGCATGCTCGATTGCAGTTCCGCGGGAAGCATGGAAACCGCGCCGCTGCCGGCGCTGGTGGATGCCTGGCTGCCCAAGGGGATGATCGCGCACGTTCAGGTCAACGATCGCAACCGCCGCGGCCCCGGCCAGGGCGAACAGCGTTTTGCCCCGCTATTCGCGGCACTGGTGCGCCACGGCTACGCCGGCGACATCGCGGTCGAGCCCTTCGACTACGTGCCTGACGGTCCAGGCGCCGCGGCGCGTGCCATCGGCTACGTCAAGGGAATCCTCGAGGCACTGCAGGAGAGCCGGGCGTGAAAGCCGAACAGATCGCCGAGGGCCTGAAGTTTCCGGAAGGCCCGGTATGGGCGGGCGGCACCCTCTATTTCACCGAGATCGCGGCGGGCCGCGTCTGCCGCTGGTCCGCGGCGCGCGGCGTCGAGAAGGTCGCGGAAACCGGCGGCGGGCCGAACGGCGCCACCCTGGGCGCAGACGGCAACCTGTACATCACCCAGAACGGCGGGCTCGGACGTGACCAGGCCGCGCGCGTGCCGGGCTCGATCCAGCGCGTTTCTCTCGACGGGCGCGTGCAGACCGTGGCGAGCGAGGTGGCCGGGATCAAGCTCGATGCGCCGAACGACCTCGCCTTCGGCCCGGACGGCCGGCTGTATTTCACCGATCCGCGCGGCGATCCCGATTCGGCGAAGAACACTGCGAACGGCCGCCTCTTCGCACTCGACTTGCAGACCGGCCGGGGAGAACTCGTGCGCGAGGTGGGCCCGGTATATCCAAATGGAATAGGGTTTGACGCCGCCGGCGCCCTGGTGTGGGTCGAATCGTTTTCGCGCAAGGGCTACCGGTTGCAGGATGGCCGCGCAGAGCTGCTCTTCGAGCTGCCAGAGCGCCACTTTCCGGACGGTTTCTGCTTCGATGCCTCGGGCCGGATGTACGTGGCGAGTACCTACGCCCATTGCGTCAGCGTGATCGAGCGCGGCCGGTTGGTCGAGCGCTTCGAGTGCCACGAAAAGGGCATGGTCACCAATTGCTGTTTCGGTGGCACCGATCTCTACGTCACCGAGTCGCGCATCGGCACGCTGTGGCGGATCCCGCTCGGCGTGCAGCCGCTTGCATTGCGGAACTGAACTGCTTTGAAGACATGATCCTGTCGCCCGACGGAAGGTAGAATCGCGGGCCAAAGCCGGGGAGATATGCGCGCAACCAGGAAATCCACGAAATCACGCAAGAAGAGCCGGCTCGCGGTCGTGTCCGCGGTCAAGGGGCCGGTCGCCTTCATGCACGGCGATGACATCGGCAAATTGGTCGTGCGCGGCTCGAAGCGCGCCGGCCGCAAGCTGAAGCCCAATTATGCCGTTCGCGAGGATGGCGTCGATACCGTCAAGGTGCTGATGGCGACGGATACGGTGATCAGCTTCGAAGCCTTCCGTCCCAAGGGCGCGGCGGACACGGCGCACCAGCATCCTGACCATCATTCCGTGGTCTATCAGAAGCAGGGACGCGTGAGGATGCGCATCGGCGACACGTCCTTCGTTGTCGAGGCCGGCGACACTTACATCCATCCCATGGGTGTCGTGCATCAGCATGAGGCGCTGGAGGACTCGGTGCGCGTTGAGACCAAGATCTACCCCGCGGGCGGCGCGGTGGCTTCCTGGAACAGGCTGGTCGGCGGGTCGGAATAGCGCGCCTGCGCGCCATGGGCGCCGTCAAGTTCAAACTCTTGTCGATCGACTTCATGGAGCGCGACGTGCGCCTGCGCATGCCGTTTCGCTTCGGCGTGGTGACGCTCACCGAGTCGCCGCAGGCCTTCGTGCGCTGCCGCATCCGCACCGAGGACGGCAGGCAAGCCGAGGGCGCCGCCGCCGAACTGCTCGCGCCCAAGTGGTTCGACAAGAACCCGGCGCTCTCGAACGAGGAAAACTACGAACAGCTGCGTGCCTCGCTGCGTACCGCGCGCGGGCATTATCTGGCGCACGGCCAGGCCACCGCATGGCAGCATTCCATGCCGACCAGGGGCCTGGTGGAAAACTACGGCCCGGCGCTCATCGACCGGGCGGTGCTCGACGCCCTTTGCCGCGCGCTCGGGGTCTCTTTCTATGATGCAGTGAAGAGGAATCTCATAGGAGCGGAGAAATTCGAGGGCATGGATTTGCCTGATTACTTCTCCAAATTAATTCAAAGGCAATCGATCGCCGCACGCCACACCGTCGGCCTGGTCGATCCGATCACGGCGGCGGACCAGAAGGAGCGCGTGAACGACGGTCTGCCCGAAACGCTGGAGGAAGTCGTGGCGCGCTATGGGCATCGCTGGTTCAAGCTGAAGGTCGGTGGCGAGGCGAAGGCCGACGTCGAGCGGCTCTCGGCGATCGCTTCGGTGCTCGACCGCATCGCTGAGCCGTACCATGCCTCGCTCGACGGCAACGAACAGTACGACGATTTCGAAGGCGTGGCCGCGCTGTGGTCGAGGATGAAGGCCGAGGCGCGCCTGAAGCGGCTCGTGGACAGCATCATCTTCTTCGAGCAGCCGGTCAAAAGGCAGAACGCGCTGCAGGCGAGGGTTGCCGGGATCGACAAGCCGGTGATCATCGATGAATCGGACGATGCGATGGACGCGTTTCCGCGCGCGAAAGAACTCGGCTATCGCGGCGTGTCCTCCAAGACCTGCAAGGGCCTGTACAAGTCGCTCGTCAATCGCGCCCGATGCGAGCAGTGGAACCGGGAGAAAAAGGGGTCAGACCCCTTTTATTTCATGAGCGGCGAGGATCTCACCATCCAGGCAGGCCTCGCGCTGCAGCAGGATCTCGCGCTGGTTTCACTGCTGGGGATCGCGCACGTCGAGCGCAACGGGCATCATTACGTGAACGGTATGGCGGATTTGCCCCAAGCCGAGCAGGATGCTTTTCTGTCGGCGCATCCAGATCTGTACGAGCGCAGCCACGGCGCGGTGCGCGTGAAAATCAACCACGGCGAACTCGCGATCGGATCGCTTGGCTGCAACGGCTATGCCAGTGCGGCGATGCCCGACTGGAACTCGATGAGGGAGATGTGATGGAGAAGCGCATCGGCATCATCATGCACGGCGTCACCGGGCGCATGGGCATGAACCAGCACCTGATCCGCTCGATCCTGGAGATCCGCAAGCAGGGCGGCGTCGCGCTGAAGGACGGCACGCGCCTGATGCCGGACCCGATCCTGATCGGGCGCAACGCGGAGAAGATCGCGAGTCTCGCGAAGCAGCATGGTATTCAAAGATTCAGTACTGATCTGGGAAAAGCACTTCAGTCCAGGGAAGACACGATCTTCTTCGATGCAGCTTCTACACAGCTTCGCCCGAAGCTGCTGAAGCAGGCGATCGCAGCGGGCAAACACGTGTACTGCGAAAAGCCGGTCGCGACCACGCTCGCCGAGGCCGTGGACCTGTACAAGGCGGCGAAGAAGGCGAAGGTCAAGCACGGCGTGGTGCAGGACAAGCTCTGGCTGCC
>CAZTSJ010000210.1:0-10941 GCA_964616875.1 uncultured Bordetella sp.
ATCATCCAGCGGCTGCTGATTGAGAGCGCGCGCGAGCGTTCCGGATCAGGCCAGGCCTAGCAGCAGCTTTCGCACCGGCGCAGGCACCGCCGCCCGGCTCGCCTCCCCGACGTCCAGCCAGATCCGGCCCGGCGCTTCGGCGCGCGGGAATACTTTACGCACCTGGCAGCGAATCGGCTGGATGTTGAGCCGGAAATGCGTGAAGCCATGCTCAATCACCGGCATCTTTTCCGCTTTGGAGATTTCACAGGACAGCTCTTTTCTGCAGAACGACCTGACGTCCCTGGCGGGACATTCCGGAAAGGCCCATAGACCGCCCCAGATTCCGGCGCTCGGCCGCCGCTCGAGGAGGACGGAGCCCTGGTGCAAAAGGACGACCCAGTTCGAGCGCTTGAGGGGCAGCGGCTTGCGCTTGCGCGCGGCTGGTAATTCGTCGATCCGGCCGTCTCGCAGCGCGACGCAATCCTGCGCCACGGGACAGCGCTTGCAGGCGGGGTTGGCGCGCGTGCAGACGGTCGCCCCGAGGTCCATGAGCGCCTGGGTATAGGTTTCTATGTTTCGCTGCGGCAGCAGCTTTTGCGCAAGCGCCGCCTGCGGCTTCTCGCCCTCCACGCCAAAGCAGCGCGCCAGCACCCGTTTCACATTGCCATCGAGGATCGCCGCGCGTCGGCCGAACGCGAAAGCGGCGATGGCCGCGGCGCTGGAGGGCCCGACGCCGGGCAGCTCGCCGATCTGCTCAGGGGTATCGGGAAAGCTTCCTGCCTCGACCACCTTGATCGCAGCGCGCAACAGGTTGCGGCCGCGAGCGTAGTAGCCCAGACCGCTCCAGAGCTGCAGTACCTCGTCCTCGGAAGCTGCGGCCAGCGCGGCGATGTCGGGAAAGCGGGCGAGGAAGCGCTCGTAGTACGGGATCACTGCCGCAACCTGGGTCTGCTGCAGCATGATCTCCGAGAGCCAGATGCGGTAAGGGTCGCGCGTGCCCTGCCAGGGCAGCCCGTGCCGGCCGTGGCGCCGCTGCCAGAGAATTAGTTTTTGCGCAAATTCCGGCACGCGCCGATTCTATGGCAAGGTAGCGCCCGCATCTCCTACCCACACGCATCCCCACCCACCCACATGCTTGCCTTCATCCTTCGTCGCCTGGCACAGGCCGTTGTCGTCATGCTGGCGGTCGGCCTGATCGCATTTTCGCTCTTCCGCTTCGTCGGCGATCCAGTGCTGTTCATGCTGGGCCAGGACGCGACGCCGGAGGATCACGCGCGCATCACGAAGCACCTCGGTCTGGACCAGCCGTTCCTGGTGCAGTATGCGAAATTCGTCGCGCGCGCCGCGCAGGGCGAGTTCGGCCTGAGCCTGCGCCAGGTGCAGCCGGTGTCGAAACTGATTGCCGAACGCCTCCCGGCGACGCTCGAACTGTCCATGGTCGCGGCGCTGATCGCCCTGGTGGGCGGCATCTCGATGGGCGTCTACACCGCGCTGCGACGACACTCGTGGCTGTCGCAGGTGATGCTCGCGGTTTCGCTCATCGGCGTATCGCTGCCGACTTTCCTCATCGGCATCCTGCTGATTCTCGTCTTCGCCGTGCAGCTCGGCTGGCTGCCGTCGTTCGGGCGCGGCGACACCGTACAGCTCGGCTGGTGGAGCACCGGGTTCCTCACCGTGTCGGGGCTGACCTCGCTGATCCTGCCCGCGATCACGCTCGGCCTGTTTCAGATGACGCTGATCCAGCGCCTGGTACGCGCCGAAATGCTCGAGGTACTGCGTACCGACTACATCAAGTTCGCGCGTGCGCGCGGCCTGCCCGACCGCGCGGTGCACTTCGGCCATGCGCTGAAGAACACGCTCGTACCGGTGATCACCATCACCGGCCTGCAGCTGGGCGCGATCATCGCCTTCGCCATCATCACCGAGACTGTGTTCCAGTGGCCGGGAATGGGGCTGCTCTTCATCCAGGCGGTGGGCTTCGCCGACGTGCCGGTGATGGCAGCCTACCTTTGCCTGATCGCGCTTTTCTTCGTCGTCATCAACCTGGTCGTCGACCTGCTCTACTACGCGGTCGACCCGCGCTTGCGGATCGACCGGGCGCTGGCCGCGCACTGAGGGAGAGAATGAATTCCTGCATCGATCACATTCGCAAATACCACGGCGAACTGCGCGCCGTCCGGCGCGACATTCACGCCCACCCCGAACTCGCCTTCCAGGAAAGCCGCACCTCCCAGCTGGTCGCCGACCAGCTCGCAAAATGGGGCATCGAAGTGCACCGGGGCCTGGCGAAAACCGGCCTGGTGGGCGTCGTCAAAGGGAATAAATCCGCGAGCGGCCGCGCGGTGGGCCTGCGTGCCGACATGGACTGCCTGCCGATGCACGAGACCAGCAACATTCCGCACAAGTCGACGCATGCGGGCCGCATGCACGCCTGCGGGCACGACGGCCATACCACCATGCTGCTGGGCGCCGCGCGCTATCTGCAGGAAACGCGCAACTTCGATGGCACCGCCTACCTGATTTTCCAGCCCGCCGAAGAGGGTGGCGGCGGCGGCAAGGTCATGGTGGACGAAGGCCTGTTCGAGCGCTTCCCCGCGAACGAGGTCTACGCCCTGCACAACTGGCCCGGGCTGCCGCCGGGACAGATGGCGGTCCGCCCCGGACCCGTAATGGCGGCCACCGACGAGATCGTGATCACGGTGCGCGGCAAGGGCGGACACGCGGCGATGCCGCACCTCACCGTGGACCCGGTGGTCATCACTGCCCAGGTCATCTCGGCGCTGCAGGCCATCGCCAGCCGCAATGCCAGCCCGCTGGATGCGATCGTGGTTTCGGTGTGTTCGATGGAAACCAGCCAGACGGGCGTATTCAACGTGATTCCCGATTTCGTCAAACTGATCGGCACGGTGCGCAGTTTTCGCCCCGAGACGCGGCGGCTGGCCGAGGCGCGCGTCAAGGAAATCGCCACCGGCATCTCCAAGGCGATGGGCGGGAGCGCGGATGTCGAGTACAACCTGGGCTATCCGCCGACTATCAACAGCGAGCGCGAAGCGGTGTTTGCCGCGAAAGTCGGCGAGCGCGTGTTCGGCAAGAACAACGTGTTCACCGACGCCGAGCCGACCATGGGCGGCGAGGATTTTTCCTACATGCTGCAGGCGCGTCCGGGCGCCTACGTGTTTCTCGGCCAGGGCGGCGGGCCGAACAACTGCTACCTGCACAACCCGGGCTACGACTTCAACGACGACGTGATTCCCCTGGGCGCCGGCTTCCTCGCCGCCCTGGTCGAGGAATCGCTGCCGCTGAAGTAGCAGCCGCGGAATCCCGACAGTGAACCTGCGCGCCCTGTGGGGCCACGATGTGACGTACAGCTTCCGCCAGTCGCCGGTCGCCATCGGCGCCGCCGTGTTGACGGTGATCTGCATCGGCGGCGCGCTGCTCGCGCCCTGGCTCGCGCCGCAGAACCCGTTCGACGCCGCGGCGCTCGACCTGAACCAGGCCTTTAGGCCGCCGGCCTGGGTCGCGCAGGACGAGGCGAACAACCTGCTCGGCACGGACGACCAGGGCCGCGACATCCTCTCGACGATCATGTACGGGGCGCGCATTTCCCTCGGCGTCGGGGTGGCGGCGGTGCTCTTCGCCCTGGTGCTCGGGGTCACGCTCGGGCTCCTGTCTGGGTACCTCGGCGGCCGCCTCGATGCCTTCATCATGCGCGTTGCCGACGTCCAGCTGTCCTTTCCGGCGATCCTGATTGCGCTGCTGGTGGACGGTGTCGCGCGCGTCGCGCTGCCCGCCAACTCGCACGACGAGATCGCGATCCCCGTGCTGATTTTCGCCATCGGCATCTCGGGCTGGGTGCAGTACGCGCGCACGGTGCGCGGCTCGACGCTGGTGGAGAAAAACAAGGAGTACGTGCAGGCCGCGCGCGTCATCGGGCGGCCGCCGCTTGCGATCATGCTGCGCCACGTGCTGCCGAACGTGATGGGGCCGGTGCTGGTGATCGCCACGATCCACATCGCTACGGCGATCATCACGGAGGCCACGCTCTCGTTCCTCGGCGTCGGCGTGCCGCCCACCCGGCCTTCCCTCGGCACCCTGATCCGCATCGGCAATGAGTTCCTGCTCTCGGGCGAATGGTGGATCACCTTGTTTCCCGGCATTGCGCTGGTCACGCTGGTGCTGTCGGTGAATCTGCTGGGCGACTGGCTGCGCGACGCCCTGAACCCGCGGTTGCGATAGATGAGCGCTGCGCCGGAGATGATCCTCGAAGTCAAGAACCTGAGCATCGAGTTTCCGACGCGGCGCGGCAGGCTGGTCGCGGTGGAAGGCATCTCGTTCTCGATCGCACCGGGCGAAGTGCTCGGCGTGGTGGGCGAATCGGGTGCCGGCAAATCGATCACCGGAGCCGCGGTCATCGGCTTGCTCGACCCGCCGGGCCGGATTTCCGGCGGCGAGATCCGGCTCGAAGGCGCACGCATCGACAACCTGAGCCACGACGAGATGCGCCGCGTGCGCGGCCGGCGCATCGGCGCCATCTTCCAGGATCCGCTCACCTCGCTCAATCCGCTCTACACGGTAGGCGCGCAGCTGGTTGAAACCATCCGCACGCATCTCGAGGTCAGCGCCAGCGCGGCGCGCGACCGAGCGCTCGCGCTGCTGCGCGAAGTGGGCATCCCGGCGCCCGAAGCGCGCATCGACCATTATCCGCACCAGTTCTCCGGCGGCATGCGCCAGCGCGTCGTGATCGCGCTCGCCCTGTGCGCCGAGCCGCGCCTGATCATCGCGGACGAGCCGACGACCGCGCTCGACGTGTCGATTCAGGCGCAAATCATCCAGCTGCTGAAAAAACTCGCGCGCGAGCACGGCACCGCCGTGATGCTGATCACGCACGACATGGGTGTAATCGCGGAAACCGCCGACCGGGTCGCGGTGATGTATGCCGGCCGCATCGCCGAGATCGGCCCGGTTCGCGGGGTGGTGCGCGCCGCAAGCCATCCCTATACCGTCGGGCTGATGGGTTCGATTCCGAAAATCCGCATCGCCAGCGCCAAAATGCACGCGCCGCTGGTGCAGATCGAAGGCGCGATGCCGCGGCTCAACGCCATCCCCTCGGGCTGCGCATTCCATCCGCGCTGCGCCAAGAGCTTCGAGCGCTGCACAAAAGAGCGCCCCGAACCGCGCCCGGTCGGCCCCAACCTCACCGCCTGCTGGCTTTATGAGTAACGCGATGCTGCTCCGTTTGGAGGATGTAGGCAGGACATTCGACGTTTCGCGGCCGTGGCTCAACCGTGTCATCGAAGGCGCGCCGCGCCAGCTGCTGCACGCGGTGGACGGCGTTTCGTTCGAGGTGCGCAAGGGCGAGACCTTCGCGCTGGTCGGCGAATCGGGTTGCGGCAAATCGACCGTCGCGCGGCTCATCGTCGGCCTGTACGCGCCGTCGCGCGGGCGCATCGAATTCGACGGCGTGCAGATCTCGGATCCGGAAGCGAGGGTAGCGACCGCGAAGCTGCGCCGCCGCATGCAGATGATTTTCCAGGATCCCTACGCGAGCCTGAATCCGCGCTGGCGCGTGCGCGACATCATCGCCGAGCCGATCCGGGTGCTCGGACTCGCGACCGACCAGGCCGAAATCACGGCGCGCGTCGCGGCGCTGCTCAAGCAGGTGGGGCTGTCGCCCGAGGACGACGAGAAGTACCCGCACGAATTCTCCGGCGGCCAGCGGCAGCGCATTTCGATCGCGCGCGCACTCTCGGGCAGTCCAGATTTCCTGGTTTGCGACGAGCCCACCTCGGCGCTGGACGTTTCGGTCCAGGCGCAGATCCTCAATCTCATGACCGAGCTCCAGGCGCGGCTCGGACTCACCTACCTTTTCATCTCGCACAATCTCGCGGTGGTTTCCCACGTCGCCGACCGCATCGGCGTCATGTATCTCGGGCGCCTGGTCGAGATCGCCGATGCCGGGGAACTGTTCGCGCGGCCCAAGCACCCCTATACGCGCATGCTCCTGGATGCCGTGCCGGACCTGGAGATGAGCGGTCGCCAGCGCACGCCAGTCGCCGGCGAAGTGCCGAATCCGCTCTCACCGCCGACTGGCTGCGCTTTCCATCCGCGCTGTCCGCATGCCAATGACAGGTGCAGGCGCGAAAGGCCGAATTTGATCTGGCGCGCCGATGCGGCGAGCGCCTGCCACGCGGTCGAAGAGAATCGGATCTAGCGTTTAAAAAGGCCGCGCACCGCGTCGCCGACGCCGCTTGCGCCCTTCTTTACCGTTTCAGTAACTGCGCCCGCTGTTCCGCCCGTCACGCCACCCAGCAGCGCCGAATAATCGACCTGCCAATTCGGGTTGTCGAGCGCGCCGGAAAGCTTCACCGGAATCGTGACGCCGGCGACGTTGCCGGCCTCGCGCCCGCCCTGGCCTTTCGTGGTCGCGGCGAGCGTCGCCTTGGCGAGATAGTCGATGCCGTTGTTGCCGATGTCCATGTTGCCGGCGCCACCCAGGCGCAGGAACGGCGACTGCGCCTTCAAATCGTCGTTGTGGGCGACGCCCTTGGTGATCTTGAAGCTTGCGCTCATTTCGGAGAAATCGGTCTTCTGCGTCGGATCCGGCTTCGCCTGCTTCGCGCCCAGCGCCGCTTTCACGTTACGCGCGCTGTCGGCGAGGTTGATGCCCTTGATGGCGCCGTCCTTCATTTCGACGCGCGCGCTGCCGGCAAGCGCCTTCTTCAGGGCGCTCACGGTGCCGCCGGCGCTCTGCACATCCAGAGTCACGTTGCCGCGCCCCTCCAGCACGTCTTTCTGCGCGACATCGCGCAGCAGGGCGCCCAGCGCGACGTTCTGCGCCGCTTCCTTGACATGGACCTTGTTGCCCTCCGCGTCGGCCGTGAGCGTGCCGGCCAGGGTTCCGCCGTAGAGCCCGGCCGAGTGGGGCGCGATTTCCAGCTTGCCGCCATCCAATTTGATTTCCGCTTTCACGTTCTCCAGTTTTGCGCGCTTCACGGTCAGCGCACCGATGGCCAGCTTGCCCGCCACCGTTTTGCCCTTCAGTGCCGCGAGGTCCACGCGGTCGTCCGCCTTCGCCTCCTTGGTTCCGGCCGGCATATAGCGGTCCAGATTCAGCCGATCGATGTTGATGTCGAAGTTCGCCTTCAGCGGCGCGAAATTCGTCAAGCCGATTTTTGCCTTGACTGCGGAATCGTCCAGCCGGCCCGAGACTTCAGCCTGCAGGTCCTGCTTCGCGAGATTCGCCTTGATGGCGGCGTCGAGCTTTGCCTTCAACGCGATGCCCGAGAGCGCGACATCGAGGTCAATGGAGACTTTGGGAATCGTCAGCGCGCTCGCCGTGCCTTCCACCGAGGCGATCAGGAGCTTCGCATCGAGATTGCGCTGCGGCCCTTTCACCTGCGCCGATACCTTGACCTCCGAGCCAGACGCTTTGGCGGGCGCGATGTCCACCTTCGGCGCCGAGAACTCCATCGCCACTGCATCCTGGTCGTAGCGACCCTTCAGCTGCGCGCTGAATTTGTCGAACGCGAACTCTTCCCTGCCAAGATTGAAGCGCAGGGCGCCTGAAACCTGCGCCCGGAGGTCCGCCTCGGGCTTCTTGCCCGTGATTCTGGCAGCCATCGCGACCTCGCCCGGCGTCTGTCCGTCGAGGCGACCGGTTTTCAGGTTCACATCGAGCAGGTTCAGTTCCTGCCCGCTCGCCTCGTCGCGGTAGGCGAGATGCACTTTCTCCACCAGCACTTCGGCGATGCGCAGGTTGGGCGGTTCTGCGGGCTTCTTGTCCTTGTCCTTGGGCCCGGCGAGATCCGAGAAATTCATCGTGCCGTCCTTGCGCCGCACGAGATTCGCCTTGAGGCCGGAGACCTTGATCGTCTCGAGCGCGATCTCGCCGGAAAAGAGCGGCATCACGCGCACCGCGACTTCGGCCGAGTCGAGCGAGACAAAGAGCTTGTCGCTGCCCGGTTCGCTGAGCGTCGTCTTGCCGAGCGCGAGGCCCGCGACCGGAAACAGCTTGAGCTTCGGCTCACCCTCGATCTTCAGGCTGCGCTTCTTCTCCAGCATGGCGCTCTCCAGGCGCGCCTTGACGAACTTGCCATCGACGATCAGCAGCACCGCGGCCACCGCCACCAGCGCAAGCGCGACCACGCCGGCCAGGCTGTACGTGAGCATCTTGATCGCTTTCATGGCCCCGCCTTGTCCTTGTTGGTGATGCCGAATGGTACGTGACCTGTGGCGACATGTTGGCTTGCGGAAGCGACATGGCCGCGCTGATCGTCGAAGTAGAAATCGGGCTGGAAGGCTTTGAGGAACTCACCCTTGTCCAGGCCGCCCAGGAACAGGGCCTCGTCCACCGCGATGTTCCAGTCCATGAGCGTGCGCACCGCGCGCTCGTGCGCGGGCGCGCTGCGCGCGGTGACCAGCGCGGTGCGCACGCGCATCGGCACCTCGGTGCCCGAGGCGGCCTGCAGCCGATGCAGCGCCTCGAGCAGGGGTTTGAACGGTCCCGGCGGCAACGGCTTCAGGGCGTGGGCCGTTTCGTGGCGTGTGAAAGCATCCAGGCCGTCGCTTTGGAAAACGCGCTCGGCCTCATCCGAGAAAAGCACCGCGTCGCCATCGAATGCGATGCGCACTTCCCCGGCGTGGCGCCCGCCGGCTTGCGCCGATTCGGGCAGCACGCGCGCGGCCGGAAAGCGCGCATCGAGCGCGCCCATCACGTCCTGCTCGTTGGCCGAAAGAAACAGGTTCGCCTTCAGCGCATCGAGATAGCGGTAGGGGCTGCGGCCGCGCGTGAACACGCCGCGCTCTATCTTCAGGCCGGCGCTTTGTGCAGAGCGGAAAATTCGCAAACCTGACACCGGGTCATTCTTCGACAGAATCACTACTTCGACACGCTGCGTCTCGCCCGAATTGAACGCAAGCAGTTTCTTCACCAGGCGAAAAGCAACCCCCTCCTTCGCCGGCACGTCCATGCGCGAGTACTGCAGGTCGATGTAGGCGCGCTCGCCCTGGGCATCGAAGACGCGGTTCTCTTCCTCGAAATCGAACAGCGCCCGCGAGGAAATCGCGACCACCAGCTTGCCTGACACCGAATAGGGCATGGGCTCCGGTCCGTGCTGGAGCGGGTGAAGGGAATCGAACCCTCGTATGCAGCTTGGGAAGCTGCCGTTCTGCCATTGAACTACACCCGCCGAAAGGCCGGGAGACGGGTCTCCCGGTCACAGCGCGAGGAATTCTAAGCCAGAAAACAAAAGCCGCGGCATGCCGCGGCTTTCGTGAACTACGAGTTGCGAAGCTTGCGCTACTGGATCCGGCGCAGGTCCGAGGCCGACAGGGAAGCCATCAGTTCCCAGATCCTCGGCTTCGACATCGCGACCACCGGCGCATCGGCCGAGCGGAACACGATCATGACGCCCTTGCTCTTGGCGTTCGTGCCGCGGCTGCGCAGATCCGAGAACCGGCTGCCGATCGCGCGACCGTTGATGTCACGGATGACCGCACTGCCGTCCCTGGCGTGGTCCTCGTAACCCATTAGTTCGCCGTTGCTGCCGAACACCGGCGTGTACATCGCGACCTGCGCGACCACTTCACCGGTCTGTGCGTTGCGCAGCAGCTCTTTGTAGCCGATGACATGGCCCTGGTCGTTCGTGAGGCTGTCCTTGCGCACGCTGACGCCGAAATCGGTCAGGGTGGTGCACCCGCCGAGGGCGAGGCACGCTGCAACTACCAAGGCTCTGTTCGTCATTTTTGTTCTCCTACACTATGCTATGGAACACACTCTACTCTCTTTGTCCGGGCATCAGTAGGGAATATTGCCTCCTTTAATGTATTACCTTAACCGAATACTGCGGTGCAAAAATAGCATAAACCATTGATACAAAGGTAATATTTTATATATGATAAATATCACTGTGAACGGTGACACGCAGCGCCACGCGGCGCCCTTGGTGCTGTCGGAGCTGCTCCATTCGATGGCACTGGCGGGCAAGAAGATCGCCGTGGAGCGCAATGGCGAGATCGTGCCGCGCGGCGCGCACGGCGCCACCCTGCTCGCCGATGGCGACCGGCTGGAGATCGTGGTGGCGGTAGGCGGTGGCTGAAATGAAAGATCCCCTGGGACCGAAGGACGACGCTCTCGTCGTGGCAGGAAAGTCCTACGCCTCGCGCTTGCTGGTCGGCACCGGCAAGTACAAGGACTTCGCCCAGACGCGCGCCGCGATCGAAGCCTCGGGCGCCCAGATCGTCACGGTGGCGATACGCCGCACCAACATCGGCCAGACCAAAGGAGAGCCGTCGCTGCTCGAATACCTGCCGCCGGCGAAGTACACCTATCTGCCGAACACCGCCGGCTGCTACAACGCCAACGACGCGGTGCGCACGCTGCGGCTCGCGCGCGAGCTGCTGGATGGCCATGACCTGGTCAAGCTGGAAGTACTCGGCGACCCGCAATCGCTCTACCCCAACATGCCCGAGACGCTGGTGGCCGCAAAGCAGCTGGTGGCCGAAGGCTTCAAGGTAATGGTGTACTGCTCCGACGATCCAATCCAGGCCAGGATGCTGGAAGATCTGGGCTGCGTCGCCGTGATGCCTCTCGCCTCCCTCATCGGTTCGGGCATGGGAATCCTCAATCCATGGAACCTGCAGCTGGTGATCGAACGCGTCGGCGTGCCGGTGCTGGTGGACGCGGGTGTTGGAACCGCATCGGACGCCGCCATCGCCATGGAACTGGGTTGCGACGGCGTGCTGATGAACACCGCGATCGCCGCAGCGAAGGATCCGGTGCTGATGGCGCAAGCAATGAAAAAGGGCGTCGAGGCCGGGCGCGAGGCGTTTCTCGCCGGGCGCATGCCAAAGAAGTTCTATTCCGCTGCGCCTTCTTCGCCGACCGCGGGCATGATCAGCGGGTCTGCGCAGACCAAAGCCGCCTAGACGAGACTGGAGGAGGGGCTCGCGCTCCTCCTC
>CAZTSJ010000211.1:0-3168 GCA_964616875.1 uncultured Bordetella sp.
TTGTCGGAGCCGACGCGGCTGAAGATCATGCATGCGGTGTGCAACGGCGAGAAGACCGTGTCGCAGATCGTCGCGGATACCGGCGCCACGCAGACCAACATCTCGCGCCACCTCGGCCTGATGCACCGCCACGGCGTGCTCGCGCGGCGCCGCGAGGGAACCCAGGTCATCTACAGCGTCGCCGATCCGACGATGGTCGAGCTGTGCCGCTCGGTATGCAACCGGATTGCCGGAACCATCGAAGAGCGCCGGCCGCTAAGGCGGCAGTTCCTCAAGCTGCTGCCGGCAATGAAGAAACGCGCCGCCTGAGCCGGAGCATGACGCGCCCCGCCATCCGCGCAGGCCGCATTCTTCCCGCACTCGAGGATCGCCGGGGGTTCCTCAAGAAATCGCTTGCGCTCGCCGGCGGCGCCGGGGCGGCCCTGACTGCACCGCACACGCGCGCGCAAGGTGATCCGGCAATCCTAAAACTCCCCACCCACTCGAGCGCCTTGGGCCAGCCGGTGGCGGCACGCGGCTACGGGCTGCCCTCGGAACACGAAACGAATCTCCAGCGCCGCGAAAGTCCCGGCCTGACGCGCGTGTCCCAGGCCTCGGTCTCCTTCGCGCCGTTGCAGGGCATGTTCGGCATCATCACGCCGAGCGGTCTGCACTTTGAGCGCCACCACCAGGGCTGGTGGGACATCGACCCACGCCAGCACCGGCTGATGCTGATGGGCATGGTGCGGCAGGCCAAGGTCTACACGATGGACGACCTGATGCGCCTGCCGGCGGTATCGCGCGTCCATTTCATCGAGTGCGGCGCCAATTCGGGCATGGAATGGAACAACGTTTCCGTGCCGACGGTTCAGTACACGCACGGCATGCTCTCGTGCTGCGAGTTCACCGGCGTGCGCCTTGCCACGCTGCTGGATGACTGCGGTGCCGACACGAAAAAAGGCCGCTACGTGCTCGCCGAAGGCGCGGACGGTTCGGGCCTGACCCGCACCATCGCGATGGAACGCGCGCTCGACGATGCCATCGTCGCCTGGGGGATGAACGGCGAGATGCTCAGGCCGGAAAACGGATACCCGTTGCGTCTCGTGGTGCCGGGAGTGCAGGGCGTGTCCTGGGTGAAATGGCTGCGCCGGCTCGAGGTGGGCGATCAGCCGTGGCACACGCGCGAGGAAACGCTGCATTACATCGACCTGATGCCCGATGGCAGGCACCGGCAGTTCACCTCGATCCAGGAATGCAAATCCGTGATCACCAGCCCCTCCGGCGGCCAGACGCTGCTCGACCAGGGTCACTACAACGTCAGTGGACTCGCCTGGTCGGGGCGCGGACGTGTAAAGCGCGTCGACGTGTCGATTGACGGCGGGCGCAACTGGCGCACTGCGCGGCTCGAGCCGCCGGTGCTCTCCAAGGCACTGACCCGCTTCAATATCAGCTGGAGCTGGGACGGCGCGCCCGCGATCCTGCAGAGCCGCGCCATCGACGAGACCGGCTACGTGCAGCCGAAGATCGCGCAACTGCGCGCGGTGCGCGGCACGCGGTCCATCTATCACAACAACGCCATCCAATCGTGGCAGGTGGCGGCCAGCGGCGAGGTCGGCAATGTCCAGGTGGACTAGCCTCGCGCTCTGTTTTCTTGTCTGTCTTGAAATTCAAGCGAAAGAAAAGTTCGCCGGGGTCGGCCGCCCTGCTACGGCGGCGGAAATCGCTGCCTGGGATATCGACGTGCGCGCCGACTTCAAGGGCCTGCCGGCGGGCTCGGGCAGCGTGAAGCAGGGCGAGGAAGTGTGGGAAGCGAAATGCACTTCCTGCCACGGCAGCTTCGGCGAATCCAATGCCATGTTCCCTCCGATCGCGGGCGGTACCACGCAGAAGGACATCGAGCGCGGGCGCGTCGAGGCGCTGGCCCGTCCCGGCGAGCAGCGCACCACGTTGATGAAGCTGTCACAGGTTTCGGCACTCTGGGATTACATCAATCGCGCGATGCCCTGGAACGCCTCCAAGACCCTCAGCGCAAACGAGGTCTACGCGCTGACCGGTTACATCCTCAACCTGGGACGCATCGTGCCGGACGATTTCGTGCTGTCCGATCGCAACATCGCGGAGGTCCAGCAGCGCCTGCCGAACCGCGACGGCATGATGCCCGCGCCCGGACTCTGGAATGCCAAAGGCAAGGGCGATGTCCGGAACGACGCGTGCATGCGCGATTGTCCCGCGAAGGGGCAGGTCGTTTCCCGATTACCGGATGTCGCGCGCGGCTCGCACGGCGATCTCGCCGCGCAGAACCGGCTTGTCGGACCCGTGCGCGGCGCGCCCACCGCAATCTCCGCCCCCGCCCAGGGCGACCTGGTGCGGCCGCTGGCGGAGAAATCCGGCTGCCTCGCCTGCCATGGCGCGCGGCAACGGCTGGTCGGGCCCTCGCTCGCCGAAATCGCCACCCGCTACCGGACCGACGCCGGGGCCGAACCGCGCCTCGCCGCCAAAGTCAAAGCCGGCAGCCAGGGCGTTTGGGGTAATGTACCGATGCCGCCGCATCCGCAAATTCAGGAAAGCGAGGCGCGCGCGCTCGTTCGCTGGATACTCACGAGTGACTAGAGGAGAAGACATGCTTCATACACGCAGGAAAGTGCTCAAGACAGGAGGCGGCGCCGGCGTGCTGGCATTGCTGTTTGCCGCCGGCATCGTCAGGCCGGGCGAAATCCTGGCGCAAAGCGGATTTCCGGCCGCGTTCACGATGAAGACCGTGCCCGAAGCAATGCGCGCCCTGGGCGCGCAGAGCCCGGCGGTATCGGGCGCGATCCTGATCAAGGCGCCCGAAATCGCGGAGAACGGCGCCGTGGTGCCGATCGGCATCGAAAGCAAGCTGCCCGGGACCGAATCCATCACCCTGCTGATCGAGAAGAATCCGCAGCCGCTGGCGGCGAGCTTCAATATTCCCGCGGGCACGGAAGCCAATGTCTCGACCCGGGTGAAGATCGGCGAAAGTTCGGACGTCTACGCGCTGGTCAAGGCCGACGGCAAGTTCTACATGGCGAAGAAAGAAATCAAGATCACTCTCGGCGGCTGCGGCGGCTGAGAGAAAAAGGAGAGACGAGATGGCAGATCCGATGAGAATCCGCGTCGCCGAGCGTGACGGCGTGGTCAACGTAAAAGTCCTGATGAGCCACGAAATGG
>CAZTSJ010000212.1:0-11747 GCA_964616875.1 uncultured Bordetella sp.
CATGCTCAGCCGCCTGATGCCCCGCGAGGGCAATTTCTTCGCCTTGTTCAACGCCCACGCCGAGCACATCGTCGAGGGCAGCCGCGAGCTCGCGGCGATGATCACCACCTTCACCGAGGTGGAAAAGCACGCCCAGTAGCCTGGCGTGGTCGTCGCTGTCGTTCGGCATCTGACCGGTGATGAACACCCAACCATCGGCCTCGACGGCGTGGCTGAACGGCGCCACCGGCCGCGGTCCACCAGAAAACATGTGAAAAACCGGCTCTTTCATGGCAAGCCTCAGGAGTAGGTCAGCGCGCCGGCGCGATCGGGCCGGTCGAGGTGCGGCACGTTGTTGAAACTCACGCAATGGATCCGGCTCGCGCCCGCCTGCAGCTCGGTAATGCCGGAATTGCGCGTCTGCAAATTGAGGTCCACCACGCCGCGCAGTGGCATGCCCAGTACATCGGCGAGGATGGTGGAGATCGGGCCGCCGGAGCTGACCACCAGCACGCGCTTCGCCGTGCCGCTGCGCAACTCCAGCAGCGCCGCGAGCACGCGGGCGCGGAATTCAGTGAAGGGCTGGTGCGGCGCGCCGTCCAGCGTCCCCTCGGTCCATGCGTACATCGCCTCGCGCAGGATGCGGAAGTGCTCGCGCCGGTCGCCGCCTTGCGGCATCGGCTTGCCCTTGAGGTGGGCGTGCAGGAGGGAATGGCTGTCGTATTCATCGAGCCGCGCGTCCTCTTCGGCGGCGAGCGTCCGGCCCATGCCCTCGGCGATCCCTGCCAGGGTTTCCGAGTGGCGGCGCAGCGAGCCGCGCACCACGCGATCAAATGTTGCGCTGCGTTCGGCGAAATACTCGCCCAGCCAGCGCGACTGGCGCCAGCCGAGTTCCGAGAGCTTGTCGTAATCGTCGGCGCCGAAAGACGCCTGCCCGTGCCGCACCAGGATCAGTTCAGCCATAGCCCCGGATTGTATGAAATATGGAACAATCGCCGCATGAAAATCAAAGACAAAGTGGTCGTCGTCACGGGAGCCGCCAGCGGCATCGGCAAGGCGCTCGCCCTGCGCTTCGCCAAGGAAGGCGCGCGCGGCGTGGTCTGCGCCGATCTGAACGAGGCCGATGCCAAGGCCGTCGCCGCCATGGTCGGCGGCATGGGGATGCACTGCGATGTAGGGCAGGAGAGCGACATGAACGCGCTCGTGGTTGCGGCGCTCGAGCGCTACGGCGCGGTCGACATCTTCTGCTCCAACGCCGGCATCATCGGGCGCCATGGCCTGGAGGCCTCGCTCAAGGAGTGGCGGCGCACGATGGACGTCAATTTCATGGCGCACGTGCTCGCGGCGCGCGCCGTGATCCCGGTGATGCTCAAGCAGGGCGCCGGCTACATCGTCGCCACCGCCTCGGCCGCGGGTCTCCTGATGCAGGTGGACTCGGCGACCTACACCGTCTCGAAGCACGCCGCGGTGGCTTTCGCGGAGTGGCTGTCGGTGAACTACGCCGAGCGCGGCATCAAGGTATCGTGCCTCTGCCCGCAGGGCGTGCGCACGCCGATGCTGCTGGGGCCCTCAGGCAACCGCAAATCCTTCCTGTCGGAGGGCTCGGTGAGCGCCGAGGACGTGGCCTCGCGCGTGGTCGAAGCGATCGAGGCCGAGCGCTTCCTCATCCTGCCGCACCCGGAAGTCGCCGAGTACGAGCGCAGGAAGACCGCCGACCGCGACCGCTGGCTGGGCGGCATGCGCCGGCTGCGCGCGGCGATCCTCGCGGACCCCAAGCTGCAGGGCCTCGAGTAGCGCTAGCGCAACTCGAACCCCGCGTAGCCCGCGGCGGCGACCTCTTCACAGCGCTGGCGGAACCTGGGCGCGCCGCCGGCATAGACCATCACCGTGCGGCCGCGCGCGTGCTTCACTTCGGCGTGCACGCCCGTCATCCAGGAGTCCACCTGCGTGAAGAGCAAGCGTGCGGCCGTTTCGTGCACGTGCGAAGTCCACTCTGCCTCGGCCTGCGGCGCGGCTTCCACGCGCGCCCGGCCGCTCTTACGCGCGTGCGTGAGGAGTCCCGCGACGAAGTCAACGTTCTGCTCGATGCAGCGAGTCATGTTGCAGAAAAGCGCCGCGCTGTGCGGGCCGATCAGCGTGAAGAGGTTGGGAAATCCGGCGATCTGCAGCCCGAGGTAGGTGCGCGGGCCCATGGCCCACTTGTCCTTCAGCGCGTGGCCGCCGCCGCCGCGGATGTCGATGCGGTCGAAGGCGCCGGTGATGGCATCGAAGCCGGTGGCGTAGACGATCATGTCGAGTGCGTGCTCTCCTGCGCTGGTGCGTATCCCGGCAGGCGTGATGCGCTCGATGGGCGTCTCGCGCAGGTCCACCAGGCGCACGTTGGGCTGATTGAAGACCTCGTAATAACCGCTCTCCAGCGGCACGCGCCGGGTGCCGAAGCCGTGGTTCCTGGGAATCAACTTCTCGGCGAGCGCCGGATCCTTCACCCGCGCGCGGATCTTGCGCCGCATGAAGTCGGAGACGGTGTCGTTGGCCGCGCGGTCCATCAGGACGTCGCGGAAATTGCCCATCCATTTGGCGAAACCTGGCAGCCGATAGTTCTTCTCGTACAGCGCCTCGCGCTCCTCGGCGCTGACCTCCATGGCGTTGCGGGGGTCCGCGTCGTGGATGAAGCAGCCATACGAGTCGCGGCAGCGCGCGAAGATCTCCGCGTAGGTGGCGTGGATGCGCGCCTGGGTCGCTGCGTCGATCGGGCCGTTGCGCAGCGGCGCGCACCAGTTCGGCGAGCGCTGCAAGACGGTGAGCTGGCCGGCGCTCTTCGCGATCTCGGTGATTGCCTGCACGCCGGTGGCGCCGGTGCCGAGGACGCCGACGCGCTTGCCCGCAAAGCCCACCTGGCGGTGCGGCCACAGGCCCGTGTGGTAGGCCTCGCCCTTGAACTCGTCCATGCCGGGGATCTTCGGCATGACCGGCGCGGAAAGCGCGCCGATGGCGGTAACGAGAAAGCGTGTCCGCGCACGGCGGCCGTCGCTCGACTCGATTTCCCACTGCCCGGCCGGCTCGTCCCAGCGCATTGCGGCGACGCGCCAGCCGAAGGTGATATCGCGGCGCAGGTCGAGGCGCTCGGCGGCAAAATTGCAGTAGCGCAGCGTCTCGGGCTGCGGCGAAAAATGCTCGCTCCAGTCCCAGTCGCGCAGCAGATCGTCGGCAAAGGAATAGCCGTAGGTCCAACTCTCGGAATCGAAGCGCGCCCCGGGGTAGCGGTTCCAATACCAGGTACCGCCGAGGTCGTCGCCCGCCTCGTAGACGTGGACATCGAAGCCCTGTGCGCGCAATCGGTGGAGCGCGTACATCCCCGAAAGCCCTGCGCCGATCACGATGACGTCCCTGCCCGGCATGGCTTTCATCCTAGTGCTTGTGCGCCGGGGCGGCGGATTCACCCAGCCGGCCAACGTGGAATTCGGCGCTCACCTCGCCCGCGTTCTCGAATTTCAGCTTCACCGGCACCCTCTCGCCTTCCTTGAACGGCCGCTTGAGCTCCATGAACATCAGGTGCGCCCCGCCGGGCTTGAGCTCGAAACTGCCTCTTGCCGGCACGTCGTAGGCCGGGACCTCGCGCATCTTCATCACGCCGCTATCGTTGATGTGCACATGCAGTTCGACCTTCGCTGCGGCGGGCGAAGACGCCGACACCAGCCGGTCGGCGGCGGCCCCCGCATTGCGGATCACCATGTAGCCGCCCGCGACCCTGGCGCCCGGAGCGGTGGCGCGCGTCCAGGGCTGGTCGATCTGCAATTGCGCCTGGACGGGAAATGCGGCGAATAAAATCAGGACAAGAGACAGGATTTTCATGCTGCATACTTCCTCACGGCTTTCTCGTTCCATTTCATGCCTGGGGCTTGCCGTCAGGCCCCCAGATGGAAGGGGGCGCCGCGCGCGCATCGCGCTCGACCCAGCGCCCGGCCTCGACCTGGTGGAGGAAGCCCTCCAGCAGCGAATTGAACAGCGCCGGTTCCTCCAGGTTGATGCCGTGCCCGCTCCTGGGCAGGATGGCGAGGCCGGCGCTCGGGATGCAGCGCTTCATCAGCAGGCAGACTTCAAGACAAGGCTCTTCCTCGTCGCCGGCCATGATCAGGGTCGGTACCCGCATGCGCTGCATGTCCTCGGTCAGGTCGTAGAGCGACGGCCGGCGTCCCTGGTAACCGAGATTGGTGTTCGCCGAGCCCAGCGCCGAGTGCGCGGAGAGCTGCTCTATGTACTCCGCGAATCCGCGCGGGTCCTTGTTCTGGTACTGCACGCGCGTCGGGCCGTGGCCATAGGTGGAGGCGAAAAAGCGCATGCCTTTTTCGAGGATTATTTTCGCGTTATCGCGCGCCGCCGCCTGGAAACCCGCGTACTGCGCCGGGTGGGCGCCGTAGCCGCCGCCCGCGACCGTGAGCGAGAGCGACCGCGCCGGATACTGCATGCCGAAATGCAGCGTCGCGAAGGCCCCCATCGAAAGGCCGACAACGTGCGCCTTGGCGATCGACAGCCCGTCGAGCACGCAGCGGATGTCGTCGCGCGCGCGCGCCTGCGAGTAGCGCTCGAAATTCTCCGGCACGTCGGAGGGCGGATAGCCGCGCGCGTTGTAGGTGATGCAGCGGTAGCGCCGCGAGAAATGCCGCAATTGCGGTTCCCAGCTGCGGCCATCGCCGGCGAATTCGTGCACGAACACGATCGGCGTGCCGCTGCCGGCTTCTTGGTAGTGGAGTTTTACCCCGTCGTCGGTCGCAATGGATGGCATGTTGCTAGACTATCAAAATCATGGAGCTAAATCTCAAAGGCAAACGCGTTCTCGTCACCGGTGCATCCAAGGGCATCGGCCGGGCTTGCGTCGAGCTGCTCGCGGCTGAAGGCTGCACGGTACTGGGCGCTTCGCGCAGCATTGCACCCGGCCCCATCACCAAGGCATCCGATCTATCGCAGCGCGGCGCGGCGGAGGCGCTTGCCGCCTGGGCGGGCGAACTCGACATCCTGGTGAACAATGCCGGCGCGATTCCTGGCGGCGACCTGCAACGCGTGGACGAGGACACCTGGCGCCGCGCGTGGGATCTGAAGGTGTTCGGCTACGTCAACCTGACGCGCGCGGTATACGCGACCATGAAGAAGCGGGGGCACGGGGTAATCATCAATATTCTTGGCAACGCGGGGGAGAGGCTCAATCCGGCCTACATCGCCGGCAGCACCGCCAATGCGGGCCTCATGGCCTTCACGCGCACGCTCGGCGGCGCATCGCATGCCGACGGCATCCGCGTGCTTGGCATCAATCCGGGCCCTGTCGCGACCGACCGGCTGGTCAGCCTGCACAAGCAGATGGCGCAGACGAAACTCGGCGACGCCAACCGCTACCAGGAGCTCTTCAAGGAAATGTCCTTCGGCCGGCCCGCGACGCCGGACGAAATCGCCTCGGCCGTCGCCTTTCTCGCCTCGGAGCGCTCCGCTTACACCACCGGTTGCATTCTTTCCATCGACGGCGGCCTCGCCGCGCGCTGGAGCTAGCGGCGCACTAATCGCGCAGCGCGCGCAGTATCCGTACGCGTGCCTCGTTCAACTCCTTCGGCAGGGAATCGAGCTGTGCCTTGAGCCGAGTGTGCCATACGGCCGGTCGCTTGCTCAGCGCCCGAGCCGCCAGCACGAGATCGCCGCGGCGGTCCTCGCGCAGCGCTTCGAGCATCTCCGTCGCCTGCTGCCGGTCCTTGCCCGCCTTGGACTGCTCGGCGACAGGACGGCGGCCGGCGAGGATCAGCTTGTGCAGCGCGAAGCGCGCCGGATCGGGCACGTTGACGAGCGTCGCGCCGCCGTTGACGAGCGGCACCGCGATCGGCGCCTCGAGCAGGTAATCCAGCAGTTCGAGCGGCTGCGCCGCCGCCTTGAGGCGGGGAATGGGGACGGGTTTGCCGTCGCGCACGCCGCGCGCGGGCGTGAGCAAGTCGACGCGCAGCGCCTGGCCGCGCACCTTGAACGAGGTCTGCGCGGACTTCGGATTGAGCCCGGGCACCGGCAGGAACCCCATGTTGAGCGCTTCGAGCGCGCCGGGCAGGTCGGCCTCGCTCTGCGGCACCGCCACCTGCAGCGTCCTGCCCGCGGCGAGATCGATGTCCTGCGTGCGTAGGCTCGATTTCCAGCGCACTCCGAGGACATTGCCGAGCGCGACATAGGCGTGGGTGCCGACCAGCACCGCGCCGAGGCGGAACACGCCCGCGCTCGCGAGTCCCGAGAGGACCTTCGCGGAGGGCGTGTCGGTGAGCATCGCGCCGCCCTGGCGCAGCATCGCGCACAGCCTTTCGATCTCGCCGCGCGCGGCTTCCGCCTCGGGCCGCCCGGCGGCATAGGCGCGCATCACGGCTTGCGTTTCCCGGTTGTCCGCACCGACGAAGTAGTCGCGCTGCCCGGCCGGGCCTTCGCTCGTCTTGAAGTACCAGTACTCACCCCCGCGCACACGCTTGCTGGCGAACGACCCGGCCAGGCTCGCGAAGGAGCGCGCCGCGTCGAGCGCGCGCAGGCGCTCGGACAGCTCGGCGTACAGGGTCTGGGTTTCCGGGGGCAGCCGCAGCATGCGCCCCATTATACCTAATATGAAACTACATTAGGTATAACAATCAGGCCGGCTTATTGAGCTGGTAGCCGAAACGCGGGAAGTGCACGTGCACCGTGCCGGCGCGCGGATCGCTGCGGCGGATCACGATCTCGGCCGTAGATGCGTGCAGCAGTTCGCCGGCCACCGGATCGAGCCCGCTGTCCACCGGCATTGCCTGCGCCTGCCCGCCGAGCCCGATGCCGCCCGTTTCCAGCGCGACGGCGTCTTCTACGGGTTCGGGCTTCGATGACCTGGCGATCTGGATCGCATCGGTGCTGCTGATTTCATTGAATTTGCCGTGGCCGATCGCTGCCATGCGCTCGACGAAGCGCTTCGTCTTCGGATATGGGTCGAGCAGGACGCGGGTGTCCGCCGGCTTCCAGAGGGGCCACAGGGCGTTGTAGAGCGAAAAATCGGCGATGCAGGCTTCGCCGCCGAAAAGAAACGGAGCGTCGAACTGCGCCTCGATTTTCATCAGCATGCCGGGCAACAGGCCCATGCATTCATGCACCGGCCCGCGGCGCACCGTGCCGCCCTGGCGCATCGCAGCACGGTCCTTGCCGAAATTGGCGAGGTATTCCGGCGTGGCGTCCGGCATGTAGAGCTTCATCATGCCGCTGCCGGGCTGGTAGGCGATCGGGACCGTGATACCGAATATCGTGGTGTCTGCAAAGTGCGCCGACGCCTGTACCACAAGCGTGTCGCGGTTGGCGAACAACGACGGAGAGGGCTGCAGGCGTTCGAGCACCCGCGCGATGAGGGCAGTGTCGCAGTAGATATCGGCGCCGATCTGGAGGATGGGCGTCTTCCGGTAGCCGCCCGTGAGCGCGACCACATCGGGCTTTGGCAGCACCGGGGGAACCTGCACGGATTTCCAGGCGGCGCTCTTGAAGCCCAGCATGGCGCGGACCTTCTCCGCGTACGGCGAAAACGAGTAATGGTGCAGCACCGGTTCGGTCATAATCCGCCCTTCCTGAAAAAGCGCATGGTACCCCGATGAAAGCTGTCCTCTGCAAGCAGTTCGGTCCCCCGGAATCGCTCGTGATCGAGGACTTGCCCTCGCCCGTCGCGGGCCCGGGCGAAGTCGTCGTCAGCGTCAGGGCGGCGAGCCTGAATTTTCCGGATGTGCTCATCATCCAGAACAAATACCAGTTCAAGCCGCCGCTGCCCTTTTCCCCAGGCAGCGAACTGGCCGGCACGGTGAAAGAGGTCGGCGCGGGAGTCGTGGGATACAAGCCGGGGGATCGCGTGATCGCATTTACCACCTATGGCGCTTTTGCCGAAGAGGTGAAGGTCGAGGCGGCAAGGCTGGTGCCGATTCCCGAGGGCATGGATTTCAATAGCGCCGCGGCGTTCCTGCTGACCTACGGCACCTCGGACCACGCCTTGCGCGACCGCGGACAGCTGCGCGCGGGCGAAACGCTGCTGGTGCTCGGCGCAGCGGGCGGCGTCGGGCTCGCGGCGATCGAAATCGGCAAGGCGATCGGCGCACGCGTGATCGCCTGCGCTTCGAGCGCGGACAAGCTCGAGGTGTGCAAGCAGCACGGGGCGGACGAGCTCATCAACTACGCCAGCGAGGATATGCGCGAGCGCATCAAGGAACTCACGGGCGGCAAGGGCGTGGACGTCGTTTATGACGCGGTGGGCGGCCCTTATACCGAGCCTGCGCTGCGCTCCACCGCCTGGCGTGGAAGGGTGCTGGTGGTGGGCTTTGCCGCCGGCGAGATCCCGAAAATTCCCCTCAACCTGACCCTGCTCAAGGGTTGTTCCATCGTCGGGGTGTTCTGGGGGGATTTCACGCGCCGCGAACCGAAGGTATTCGCCGAGAGCATCGCCAAGCTGGGCAAATGGTTCCGCGAAGGCAAGCTCAAGCCCCATGTGTCGCAGACTTTTCCTCTGGAAAAGGCCGTCGATGCGCTGCAACTGATGGCGGCGCGGAAAGTGAAAGGCAAGGTGGTTCTCACCACACCCGGCTAGGGTTTGCTGCCGTCCCCCGGACCGAGCGGCCGCTGCATGAGCACCGTGTCCACCCAGCGGCCGAGTTTGTAGCCGGTCGAGCGCAGGTTTCCAGCGCGCACGAATCCCAGGCTCGCGTGTACCGCGATCGATGCGGCGTTCGCGCTGTCGCCGATCACGGCAATGATCTGCCGGTAGTTGAGGGTTTCGCAGTGCGTGATCAGTGCGCCGAGCACGGCCTTGCCGATCCCCTTGCCCTGCATGCCGTACTTCACGTAAATGGAATCCTCGAGCGTGAACCGGTACGCCGAGCGGGACCGGTAGAGCGTGCAGTAGCCATAGCCCAGCACCTCCGCCTTCTCCTCGGCCACCAGATAGGGCAAGCCGTGCCGGCTCACTTCCTCGAAGCGGCGGCGCATCTCCCCGAGCGGCGGCGCCTCCTCCTCGAAGGAGGCCATTCCCTTGAGCACGTGGTGGGCATAAATGGACTGGATCGCCGGCAGGTCTTGCAGCGCAGCAGTTCGTACGAGCATGGAACGATTATAGTGGCGCCATGAAACCATTCATGAAAACGCTGGCCGCAGCGCTGCTCGCAGCACTCCTGGTTGTGGCCTGCTCCAAGGTTACGCAGGAGAACTTCGCCAAGGTCCAGGACGGCATGAGCGAGGCGGAGGTGCATGCGATCCTCGGCAAGCCGACCGAATCCAACAGCGTGCAGATCCTGGGCGTCTCGGGCACGTCGTCGAAATGGGTCGGCAGCGATGCCGAGATCTCCATCCGCTTTCTCGGCGGCAAGATGGCGCTGAAAAGCTACGACAAGCCGGGCGCCAAGAAATAGCGCCATGGCGATCCAGGAGCAAAGGGCGCAGGCGGTTGGCGAACTGATCGGGCGCGTGCGCGCGATCGAGGCGCGCGAAGGAGTTTCGCGCGCGTCGCTCGAGTTGATCAAGGCTGAGTTGATCGAGCTGGCCAGCCGTTCGGAGCTTTTCCCCGCGGCGCACTTCGCCAACGCCCCGGGGCGACCCGGCACGATTTACCACCTCGCCGAAGACCCTGACGGCCGCTTCGCGCTCTACGGTTCGGCGGGAGTGCCCGGCAAAGCGCAGCCGCCGCACAACCACACCACCTGGGCCTCGATTGCGGGCGTCCATGGCGACGAGCACAACGTGTTCTACGAGCGCGTCGACAAAGGCGAGGCCCCCGGCGAAGGCCGGCTGAAAAAGTCGCACGAGCTGACCATCCGGCGCGGCAATGCCTGCGCCATGCTGCCCGACGATTTCCATACCATCGAAGTGACGGGCAAGGCCGAGTCGCTGCACCTGCACCTCTACGGCAAGACGCTGGAGGACCTCCCGGACCGGATCACCTTTCCCTCGAGCGCGGGCGGAAAGCTGGCACGCTTCATGGCCAAACCGGAAATCTACTGCACGCGCATCGGGGCGCAGGAGCTGCGGGAGCTGATTGCCTCGGGAGAGGAGCTCGCGATCCTGGATGTGCGCGAGGAAGGGGTGCACGCGCGCGGCCATCTTTTTCTTGCGACCTCGGCGCCGTTGTCGCAGTTCGAGCTGCGCATCGGCCGCCTGGTGCCGCACCTCGGCACGCGCATGGCATTGGTCGACGACGACGAGCGGCTCGCGCAGCGCGCCGCCCGGGTGCTGCGCCGCCTGGGTTACCGCAATATCGATCTCCTCGCCGGCGGCCACGCCGCCTGGCAAACCGCCGGCTACGAACTCTATTCGGGCGTGCACGTGCCCTCGAAGGCATTCGGCGAACATGTCGAGCACCGCGACGCGACGCCGCGCATCGCCGCGGCCGAGCTCAAGGCAAAACTGGACGCGGGCGAGGATCTCGTGATCCTCGATTCGCGCCCGATGATCGAGTACCGCGTCATGAATATTCCGGGCGCGCTTGATTGCCCGGGCGCCGAGCTCGTCTACCGCGTCGCGCAGGCCGCACCGCGCCCGGAGACGCTGGTGGTGGTGAACTGCGCCGGGCGCACGCGCTCGATCATCGGCGCGCAATCGCTCATCAATGCCGGAATCCCGAACCGGGTCATGGCACTGAAAGACGGCACCATGGGCTGGCACCTCGCCGGTCTGGAACTGGAGCGCGGGCAGTCGCGCATGGCGCAACTTCCTTCAGAGATTTCTCTGGGAAAAGCCATCGAAGCAGCGGCAAGGGTGGCGCGGCGCTTTGGCATTCGATCTATTTCTGTTACTGAATTAAAAGCCTTGCAGAACGAAACGACCAAAACCACTTACCTCTTCGACGTTCGTTCCCCGGAGGAGTACGCTGCCGGCCACCTGCCGGGTTCGCTGTCGGCGCCCGGCGGCCAGCTGGTACAGGCAACCGATACCTATTGCGCGGTGCACGGCGCACGCATCGCGCTCGTGGACGACGACGGCGTGCGCGCAACGCTGACTGCATCCTGGCTGCTGCAGATGGGTTGGACAGAGGTTTTTGTAGTCAAGGATGCTGCCTTGGATTCTGTTGCATCGGCATTGCCGGATACCGCGCCCTGCTGTGCAACGATTTCCGTGCAGGACCTGGCGCGAAGCGATGCGCTCGTCCTCGATTTGGCCAGCAGCCTGCAGTACCGCGACGGCCACATCCCGGGTGCATGCTTCGCGATCCGCGCGCGGCTCGCAGACCACTTGCAGGAGTTCGGTTCAAAAACCGTTGCCTGCACCTCTCCCGACGGCCAGCTGGCGCGCTACGCTGCGGTGGACCTTGCGACCCTGCTCGGACGCGAGGTGCGCGCCCTGGAGGGCGGCACCAGGGCCTGGCGCGCCGCCGCGCTGCCGCTGGAGCGCGGCGCAACGCGCATGCTCGAGCCGCCCGAGGACGTCTACTACAAGCCCTACGACCACCAGGCGCAGATCGAAGCCGCGATGCAGGACTACCTGCAATGGGAGGTGGCGCTGCTGGAGCAGGTCCGCCGCGACCCGGATTGCCGCTTCCGGGATTTTCCAGCCTGATTCGTTTTTCCAATGTCAGCCTCGTCCGCGGCACCAAGGTGCTGCTCGAAGACGCCGACGCGGTCCTCAACCCGGGGGACCGCATCGGCCTCATCGGCGCCAACGGCTCGGGCAAGTCGAGCCTGTTCGCGGTGCTGCGCGGCGAGCTGCATACCGACAAGGGCGACGCCGATTTTCCGCCGCAGTGGCGGGTCGCGCATGTAGCGCAGGAAACGACG
>CAZTSJ010000213.1:0-1646 GCA_964616875.1 uncultured Bordetella sp.
CGCGTAGCCCGCATTCGCCGGCTGCGGCTGCGAGAAATCGCGGAAATTCCGGTTCAGGTCGATGTTGTCTTCGTTCGCCCGCCGCAGGAAGGAAAAACCCCAGGGATTGAGCGCATGCACGAGCAGCACGGCGAGCTTCGCTGCCTCGATGCGCTTAATCAGTTCGTCGTCGGCGAGCAGCGCGCGCTGGCAGCCCGAACCGCAGAAACCTTCTACGCCGTGGGTGGCGGAAGTGACGATGAGCAGCGAGGCCGCGTCCGCGGGCCCAAGCAGCACCGAATCCATGGCGAGATCCTCGCCCTTCGCCCCCTTGCGCGACGGATGCAGCGCGCTCGCCGGCGCAAGGCCGCGCCGCGCCGCGGCGGCGAGGAATCCCGCGCGCGCCTCGGCGTAGTCCTGCGCGAAGACTGCTGCCGCGCCTGCCACTTCAGCCGAGCGTGGGCATGTTCAGGCCGGCCGCCGGCGTGTCTTGATGGGGCCAGCGAGTCGTCACGACTTTCGTCCTGGTATAGAACTTCACGCCTTCCATGCCGTGTACATGCAGATCGCCAAACAGCGAATTCTTCCAGCCGCCAAACGAATAGAACGCCACCGGCACCGGGATCGGCACGTTGACGCCGACCATGCCGACCTGGACTTCGTTCTCGAACCGCCGCGCCGCGCCGCCCGATGCGGTGAAAATCGCCGTGCCGTTGCCGTAGGGATTGGCATTGACGATGGCAATTGCCTCGTCGAGCGTGCGCGCGCGCAGGACGATGAGCACTGGGCCGAAAATTTCGTGCTTGTAGATTTCCATTTCCGGCTTGACGTGGTCGAAGAGCGTGGTGCCGAGGAAGAATCCTTCCTGCATACCCGACTTGCGACCGTCGAGCACCAGCTTCGCTTTTTCAGAAATTCCTTTTTCTACAAAACCCAAAACCTTTTCCCGGTGCTCGCGCGTAATCAGCGGCCCCATCTCGACCCCGTCCCGATCTCCCGGTCCGATCTTGATCAATTTTGCCTTCTTTTCCAAAAGACCAACCAAAACATCCCCAGCAGACCCTACAGCCACCACCGCGGAGATAGCCATGCAGCGCTCGCCCGCCGAGCCGTAGGCCGCGCCGATCAGCGCGTCGGCCGTGAACTCCATGTCCGCATCGGGCAGCACCACGGCGTGGTTCTTCGCCCCGCCGAGGGCCTGGACGCGCTTGCCGTTGCGCGCGCAGGTCTCGTAGATGTACTTCGCGATCAGCGTCGAACCGACGAACGAGACCGCATTCACGAGCGGATGATTCAGGATTGCGTCGACGGCCGCCTTGTCGCCGTGCACCACATTGAACACGCCGTCGGGCAACCCCGCTTCCTTGAACAGTTCCGCCATGCGGATCGAAGCGGAAGGCACTTTCTCCGATGGCTTGAGGACGAAGGTATTGCCGC
This sequence comes from uncultured Bordetella sp., assembly GCA_964616875.1. Classification (GTDB taxonomy): domain Bacteria; phylum Pseudomonadota; class Gammaproteobacteria; order Burkholderiales; family SG8-39; genus RBG-16-66-20. Next base: position 1,417 of record CAZTSJ010000213.1, read on the forward strand.
AGGCGATCGCCATCGGGAACATCCACAGCGGCACCATCGCCGGGAAATTGAACGGCGTGATCCCCGCCACCACACCCACCGGCTGCCGGATCGAGTAGACATCGATGCCCGTCGAGGCCTGCTCCGAGAACTCGCCCTTCAGCAGCGTCGGGATCCCGCAGGCAAACTCGATCACCTCGAGGCCACGGGTGACCTCCCCCATCGCGTCCGAGAGCACCTTGCCGTGCTCG
>CAZTSJ010000214.1:0-7159 GCA_964616875.1 uncultured Bordetella sp.
GCTCGGATAACCGCCGGCCGATACCGGATAGTTCTTCTGGTAATCGGCGACGAAAGCCTTGAACTCCGGCGCGTCGTACGAATCCGCAATCGGCGAGCCGGCGATGGTGCCGACCAGCGAATCACGGCGCTTGCCCTTGTAGTTCAGAATATCCTGGCTGACCGTGATCGAGCCGCCCACCATCGGCTTGTTGCCACCAGCCGCCTCGTACTGGTTGAGGAAGTTCACCGCGTCGGCACCGCCAAGCACCACCACCAGCGCATCCACGTCCGCCGGGATACGCGCAATCACCGACGCATAGTCCTTGCCGCCCAACGGTACCCAGGCCTTGACCGGCACCTTGCCACCGAGGCGGCAGTATTCCGACATGAAGCCCTGCACCTGCGAGTACGGGAAGGCATAGTCTTCGGCGATCACCATCACGCGCTTGTAGCCCTTGTCGAGCGCCGCCTTGCCCAGGCCGACCATCCACTGCGCGCCTTCGGTGTTGAAGCGGAAGAAGTTCGCCGAGGGATTGACCAGCGTGGTCGCCTGCGCCCCCGAAGAGCCGTTGATGAAGGTGATGTTGGGCTGGGTCTTGGAGTATTCCTTGACCGCGATGCCCTCGCCGCCCGAGAGCGGGCCGACCATGATGTCCACCTTGTCCTGCTCGACGAGCTTGCGGGTCGCGTTAACCGCGACGTCGGGCTTGGCATCCGACGAGGCCTTGATGAGCTCGACCTTGCGACCGCCGGCCATGCCGTTTTTCTGCTTGAGCGCCAGCTCGGCGCCGCGCATGCCATCCGCGCCACCCGCGGCGAACGGGCCTTCCAGGTTCGACAGCAAGCCGATCTTCACGGTTTGCTGCGAATACGCCGCCCCGGAGAACGCGACCAGGACGGCCGCGCCCACGAGCGTGCGAACAAACGTTCTTTTCTTCATTTGATGCCTCCTCTTGGGTTTGTGAACTTCGATCCACTCGCAAAACGCGACTTCAGGGCCGCCCACAAGCCGAGCAGCCCATCCGGCGAAAACAACACGATGGCCAGGAACACGGTGCCGATTACGAGATTGAAGCGCTCGCGGTCGATGAGGTCGATGGCGAAGGTCTGCAGCAGCACGAACACGATGGCGCCGATGAACGGGCCGATCGGGTGGCGCATGCCGCCGAGCACGGCGATGATCAGCAGGTTGATCAGCCAGCTGGTGCCGACCGAATTGGGTGTGATGAGGCCGTTGTACCAGACCAGCAGCACGCCGCCGAGCGCGGCGATGCAACCGGCCACCGCGTAGGCCGCCACGCGGTGCGCGGTGACGTTGAAGCCGAGCGCGTTCATGCGGCGCGGGTTGTCGCGGATGCCCTGCAGGGCGATGCCGAACGGCGTGCGGATCAGGTATTTGACGAACCCGTAGCCCGCCAGCGACCAGAACAGCACCAGGTAGTAGAACGGCACCGGATCGCGCCAGTTGATCCCCAGCAACTGCGGTGCCTGCACGCGCTGGAAACCCTGGAAACCGTTGAAGACGCTGTAGTTCTGCAGGCACAGGTAGTAGAAAGCCACGCCTACGGAGAGCGTGATCATGATGGTGTAGATGCCCTCGGTACGCACCGAAAGCCAGCCGATGAAGGCGGCGCTGGCGGTCGCAATGGCCACTGCGACCAGCACCGCGAGCCACCACGGCCAACCCAGGCTGATGGCCGCATCGGAGCTTCCGCTCGCGCCGAAGATCGCCACCATGTAGCCGGCGATACCGGCCACCGTCATCTGCGCGAGCGAGACCATGCCGCCGTAGCCGCCAAGGAAAGTGAGCGAGAGCGCGATCAGGCCGAGCGCCAGCGACTGCGCGCCGATCTGGAACGTGAGGAACGGCGTCGCGTACACGGGAAAGGCGAGCACGAACGCGAGAACGACTACGTGGCGCAGGCCGATGGGGTTTTGCCACGCTTGCGTCTTTTTTTCTTCTTTTCTTTCGATTTCCAACACCTCTCCCATCGCCAGGCGCCCCGCGCCCGCGTTCATGGCGTTGCGCCACTGCGCCGCGCTCATGCCGGCGCCCCCAGGATGCCGCGCGGGCGAAACGCCAGCACCATCACGAGAATCACGAACGTGAACACCACGCTGTAGGTCGGCGTGTAGGCAAGTCCGTAGGTTTCAGCCACCCCTAGGATGATGGCGCCGATCGCCGCGCCGACCACGCTGCCCATGCCGCCGACGATCACCACGATGAGCGACGCCAGCAGCAGGCGCACATCCTCGCCCGGCACCATCGAGAGCTCCACCGCGCCGATGACGCCGCCGAAGCCGGCGAGGCCGGCGCCGATGGCAAACGTCACCGCGAATACCAGATTCACGTTGACGCCGGTGGCCGCGAGCATGGCGCGGTCATCCACGCCGGCGCGGATCATCATGCCGACGCGCGTGCGATTGAGAAACAGCCACAGCAGCACGCCGATGACGATGCCCAGCGGCAGCAATGCCATGCGGTACTTCGAATAGGCGATGATCAGAGGAATGTCGCGCAGGGGCCCGGCGAGCAGGTCCGGTGCGCTCATCTGGTGCACCGTGGCGCCGATGGACCAGAGCATCAGGTCGGCGATCACAATCGACAGGCCGATGGTCACCATGGTCTGGCGCAGGTCTTCGCCCTGCATGAAGCGGAAGATTGCGACCTGCATCAGCAGGCCGACCAGGGCGGCGACGAGGAAACCCGCGGCGAGCGCGAGCACGAAGAAACCGGTCTTGTCGGCGACGAAATAGCCCACGTACCCGCCCAGCAGGTAGAGCGAGCCGTGCGCGAGGTTGACGTTGCGCATCAACCCGAAAACCAGCGTGAAGCCGCTCGCAACGATGAAATACAGCGACGCCAGGGTGAGACCATTGAGCAGCGTGATGAAAAAGAGCTTCGTGTTGTCCCAGATCGCCCAGACCACGAACACCGCCAGCGGCACGACGAGTACCAGACCCCAGAACCATTGCCAGAATTTGCTCACGCGGCGCTCTGGCTCCAGCGCGTCCGGCTCGAGTGAATCTCCGGCTGCTTGCAGAACTGGCCGTCCTTCATGATCGCAAGCAGCTTGGTCTGGTCCTGCAGGATCGCGATGTTCGAGAGCGGATCGCCGTCCACCAGCAAGAGGTCGGCGAGGTAGCCTTCCCTGATCTCGCCCAGTTCCTTGCCGAGCATCATCATCTGGCCGCCCCAGCGCGTCGCTGAAACGATCGTCTCCATCGGCGTCATGCCGAGGTACTTGACGAAGTACTCGAGGTCCTTGGCGTTCTCGCCGTGCGGCGCCCAGGCGAAGCCATAGTCGCCACCGGGCAACACGCGGATGCCGCGCTTCAGCATCGCCTTCATGCTGTTGACGGCGGCTTCGAGCTCGCGCTCGTAGCCCATGCTCTTCGCCGCCTTGTTATCGATGCCGACCACCTCGCCCTCATACAGCAGGCGGATGATCACCGACAGGCCCGGCGCGACGAACACCTTGTCCTTCTGCGCCTCGAGCATGTCGAGCGCCTCCGTGTCGGTGAAGCTGGCGTGGTAGATGACGTCGAAGCCGTGCCGCATGGCCTGCTTGACCGACTCGGAGGAGCGTGCATGGCAGGACAGGCGCTTGCCGCGGACCTTGGTCTCCCGCGCCGCGATCGCCACCTCCTCGTCGCTCATCCAGGTCGTGAGCGCGTCGGCACCCGGCACCAGGTTGTCGCCCGAGAGGTTGAGCTTCACCGAATCGACGCCGTACTTGAGGAACATGCGCACCGCCTTGAGCATCTCCTGCGGACCGTTGACGATGCAGCCGAACGCCAACTCGGGGAACGGCAGGTGCGGCAGCAGGTCGTCGCCCAGCGAGCCACTGACGGTGATCTCCTGGCTCGCGGCAAGGTAGCGCGGGCCCGGAATCTGCCCGCTATTGATCGCATCGCGGATCACGCAGTCAAGGCGCGGCTTGGGCGTCGCGGCGCCGACGCACGAGGTCCAGCCGCAGTCGAGGTATTGCTTCGCCACCTGCGCCGCCCACAGCGTGTGCTCCTCGTGCGGCATTTTCTGGATCGCATCCAGCGTCTTGGAATTGGTCCAGCCGAAGTGCGTGTGCGCTTCGCACATGCCGGGCATCAAGGTGGCGCCGGCGGCGTCGATCACGGTGACGCCGGCCACCGGCAGGCTGCGCGCGCCGCGCCCGATGCGCGAGATGCGATTGCCCTGGATCAGCACTTCGCCCGCGTAGGGCTGCGCGCCGGTGCCATCGATGATGCGGACATTGGTGAACAATGTATTTGCCATGATTTTTCCCTATGAAAAACGTTGAGAGAAAAAACGACGCAACAGCTCATTGCACTCTTCTGGCTTCTCGTAAGTCGTCCAGTGACCGCAGCGCGAAAGTATTTCGACCTGCGCGCCGGGAATTTTTTCGCCGATGGCGCGCACCGCCTGCGGCGGGGCGATCGCGTCCTCGTCGCCGGTGACCAGCAGCGTCGGGCAGGCGAGCTTCGACAGATCGGCGGCTTGCGCCTCCGAGAGAGCCTCGCAGCTGCGCGCATAGCCCTCGGGGCACTGGCGCATGAGCGATTCGCGCACTGCGGCCACCGCCACCGGGCGCTGCGCGCGTGTCTCGGTCGAGGTCGCCGCCTGCACGATCGCGTCCGCGATCAGCTGCATGCCGGGCTCCCCTTCGCTGCGCGCCTTGGCGCCGCGCGCCCGGATCGGGCCGCGGTTCGTATCCGGCGGCGCCGTGAGCGGGCCGAAGAGCGCGAGGCTGCGCACCAAGCGGGGTTCGAGGGCCGCGAGGTGGAGGGCGATGATCGTGCCCATCGAGTGCGCTACCACGTGGGCACGCTCGACGCCCGCGGCGCCACAGACCCGCATCAGCGCGCGCACGAACCGGTCGATCGAGAGCGTGCCTTCGACCCGGTGCGAGCGGCCCGAGCCCGGCAGGTCGGGGCGCACGGTGCGAAAGCGCGCGAGCCCGGGCAACAGCGGGGTCCAGGTGTTGGAGGTGCCGCCCAGGCCGTGGATCATGAGCACGGCGTCGCCTGAGCCGTCGGTCTCGACGGCGATGCGCTCGACAAACTGGGTGCTCAAGCCATACCCCCCTCCAGAAGTATGTTGCACTGCAAAGCGAAAAATGAGACGCCTGTCTCAAAATCCTGTGCGAGACTACGTTCAGTGCAGTAGCCTTGTCAATCATTAATGCGCAAAAGCGCCGCCTCGTTCTATACGCTGCCCGACCTGGGCCAGGGGCACCGCGGCCGGGTGTTCCGGCGCCTGCTGGACGAGGCCGTCGCCCTGGTGCGACGGGGACGCATCCCATCGGTAGCCGAAGTGGCCCTCGCCGCCAAGGTTTCCCGCGCCACCGCCTACCGCTACTTTCCCAGCCGCTCCAAGCTGGTGAGCGCGGTGATCGCCGAAGCCCTGGCGCCGGTGCGCCGAGCGGTGCCGCAACAGGGCACGCCGAAGCAGCGCCTGCACGAACTGCTCAACCGCACCTATTCGCGCTTCAGCGAATACGAGCCGCACATGCGCGCGGCGCTGCAGCTCGCCCTCGAGCATCAGTCGCTGGAGCGTGCAGGCCTCCTGGAGGAAGAGCCGTTCCGGCGCGGCCAGCGCACAGACATCCTCGCCACGACACTTTCCCCGTTGAAAAAAGAACTTTCAAGGAAAACCTTCCAAAGGCTGCTGCACGCACTCGCCGTCGTCTACGGCATCGAGCCGATGGTGATCCTGAAGGACATCTGCGGCGCCAACGACCGCGAAACCGAGGCTGTGGTGCGCTGGATGATGGACGCGCTGGTGGACGCGGCGCTGCGCGATAGAATCCGCAAATGAAAACCAAACCCCTCGGCCGTACCGGCGTCCAGGTCTCCGAACTGTGCTTCGGCACCATGTCCTTCGGCGGTGACGCCGACGAAGCGACTTCCGCGGCCATGTACAAGGCGACCCGCGACGCGGGCATCAACTTCTACGACTGCGCCGACCAGTACAACAAGGGCAAGTCCGAGGAAATCCTCGGTGCGCTGATGCGCGGGCACCGCGACGAGCTGGTGGTCACCACCAAGTGCTTCAACCCGACCGGCGAGGACACCAACGCGCGCGGCACTTCGCGGCGCCACGTCATCCGCGCGGTGGAAGCCAGCCTGAAGCGCCTGCAGACCGACCGCGTCGAGGTGCTGTTCCTGCACCACTACGACAAGCGCACGCCGCTCGAGGAATCGGTGCGCGCGCTGGAAGACCTGGTGCGCTCGGGCAAGGTGCTCTATCCCGCGGTCAGCAACTGGCCGGCCTGGCAGACGCAGCGCGCCGTGGACCTGCAGGAGCGCAACAACTGGGCGCGGCTGCAGGTGATCCAGCCGATGTACAGCCTGGTCAAGCGCCAGGCCGAAGTGGAGCTGCTGCCGATGGCGGAAGCCAATGGCATCGGCGTCATCCCCTACAGCCCCGCCGCCGCGGGCATCCTGTCGGGGAAGTATTCCGGCAACGCCGGCGGGGAAAATGCGGGCCGGTTCAAGACCAACAAGATGTACGAATCCCGTTACAGCGAGCCGTGGATGCTCGGGGTGGCGGAGAGGTTCGTCGCCTTCTGCAAGGAAAAGGGCCTGCACCCGGTGAGCACCGCCGTGGCGTGGGTCGGCGCCCACCCGGCCATCACCGCGCCCATCGTCGGCGCGCGCAACCTCGAGCAACTGCAGGACTCGCTCAATTCGGTGCGCATCGAGATGACGCCTGCGCTGCGCGCCGAAATCGCCGCGCTCTCACCCACGCCGGCCCCGGCCACCGACCGGCTGGAAGAACTCAAGGCCGCGAAGGCCTAGGAGGCCGGATATTTCCTGCGCAACTCGGCAACCTGGGCGGGCGTGAGGCAGCGAAGCTTCTCTGCCCGCAGCAGCAGGAAGAGCTTCGCCGTCGCCTCCAACTCTTCGACTGCGTCAGCGGCCGCCGACAGCGACGAGCCCGCGACCACCGGGCCATGGTTGGCGAGCAGCACGGCATGGTGCTTGCCAGCGAAGTTCCGCACCGCCTGAGCGAGCGCCATGTCGCCCGGCGCGTAGTACGGCACGAGCGGCAGGCTGCCGATGCGCATTACGTAGTACGCAGTGAGCGGCGGCAGGACATCGGCGGGATTCACATCTTCCAGTACCGACACCGCGACTGAATGCGTCGAGTGCAGGTGCACCACTGCCGCGTTCTT
>CAZTSJ010000215.1:0-4033 GCA_964616875.1 uncultured Bordetella sp.
AGGGGGTCTGCTGCTCTTCTGGGCCCTGGCGACGTTGCTCGTGTAGCACCGCTATTACTGTAGAAGAGCTCACATGACCACAGTTTTCCGTTGGCGGTGGTTCGGTTGATTCAGGCAATTTTTTGCCGCACCGCAGCGAACCGAAGCTTGATGTCGGGTTCCGACCCAGAGCCGACATTCAAACCGGAGCCGGGGAGCGGGAGTATGGGCAAATCGTGCGGCGCGGTGCGGCCAGGGGTGGATAGACTTGCCTATCCGTTGAAGGAAGCCTCGTTCGACACCACTAAGACGCTGGAGACCATCGCGACGGCGAAGACGCTGCCGCGCAAGCTCGGCATCCTGACCGGCAGCGATACCTTCATCCTCGAAGCGATGATCATGGGCTGCGACGGCGCATTGATCGGCTTCGCCGGAACCGCCACGGCGGAACTGATCGAGATGCACGCCGCCGTGAAGCGGCGCGACCACGACCGCGCCGCCGCGATCTGGGAGCTGCTCGGGCCGCTCGCGCGCTACTGCTGGCGCGCACCGATCCGCGACTATCGCCCGCGCATGAAGGAAGTCCTGCGCATGCAAGGCCTGATTGCCCACGCCACCGTGCGCGAGCCGCAGTTGGAAGTGGACGATGCCGAGCGCGCCGGGTTGATCCGCGACGATCAGAGAATCGCCGCCGCGTCCTAGGGTCGGACTGCGGGGGACTCCATTTTCATGCCGCGCGCCCGCCACATCAGGAAGAACTCCAGCTCGACGTACTCAGGCGCCCCGTAGGCGTAAGGTTCGGCGCGCACGCCGATGAAGCAATTGCGCAGGCGGCGCTGCAGCGAACCCAGGCCCTGCCATTCCAGGCGGTACAGCGGATAGCCGGTCGGGTGGGCCTGCGGGATCAGATTGCCCGCAAGCGACTTGCCCCAGTTCCGGTCGTGGCACTGCGCGCAGGACAGGTTGAGCTGGCCCTGGCGGCGGTTGAACGCGGCGCGGCCCGCATCGAGAAACGGCTTTGTCCGCTCGTTCAGCTCGATGCCGATCGGCATGCCGCGCGACTGCCGGCTTACATAGGCGGAGAGCGCCAGCAGTTCGCGGCTCTCGAGCGCGATCGCCGGCGCCTGCTGCTTCCCGGTGCGGCAAAAATTGATGCGCTGGTCCAGGTTGATCAGGTTTTCCCCTGAAGAATCCAGAACCGGAAAGCGGGCAGCCACCCCTTTCATGCTCTTCGCCGCCTCGCCATGACAATCGGCACAGGCCTTGCCGGCGGCGCCGGCCCTGCGGCCCCAGAGCGCCTCGCCATCCAGCAGCCAGAGCGCCGCCGGGCCGGTGGCCTCGTCGTCCTGCATGGCGCGCGTCTCGCGGCCCATGAACTCGTAGCCCGAGCGCCGTTCGTCGAGAGGGATGTCTGCTCTCGATTCCGTTGCCAGAATCAGAACGAAAATGAGAAAGAAAACGTGAAAGATCAAACGACGCTGATCTGCGCTGTATGCGTGGCGGCGAAACCATTGTCACCGCTCCAGCGGAATTCCAGCGTGCCGCTTTCGACGGCGACGGTGGTGAAGGTGATCAGCGGATTGGCGGCCATTGCGGGATGTAGGTCGGCACGGAACACCTCCACGCCGTTATAGACGCACTCGAAGCGCGCAATGATGTCGCGCGGAATTAGCTGGCCGAGCTGAGTGCGGCGAAAGCCGGTTTCCATGTCGTGGCCCGCGAGCGTGCGGATTTCGATGATCTCGCCGCGTCTGGCCTGCGCCGGCAGGTTGACGACCACGCGCGCCATCTAGGCCGGCCCGCCCATCAGATCAGCCCGTCTTCCAGGCAGGCCGACAATGTCACCACGACGCTCACGCTGTCGGACCAGAACGAACCATCGCTCATCTGCGCGATCGCGACCACGGTCCCGGTATCCGCGATGCGCGCGCGGGTGACGATCCTGGCGCGGCCGGCACGCGGCCCGAAGTGCGCGCTGATCACGTTGGGCTGCGGATTCTTTTCGGTGAAGACATGGATCGCCATGACATGGTCGGCAGCCGTCATCGGGCTCTCGACGGTGACCGAGAGCGGCACCGCGTTGCCGTTGTCGATCAGCGGCGGCAGATCCAGCCTCACCCTGCCGGGGCGTGGCTGGGCGCCGCCCGTTACCTTGCGCATCGCCTCTTCGAGCGCCTCCTTGCGCAGCGCCGCGATGTTCGGCAGCAGCTGTGCCTCGGCTCCGGTTGCGAAGGCGCCACACGCGAGAACCAAGAATTCGCGGCGACTTGTCATTTCAGCAGTACCAGATAGGCAACGATATCTTCAATCTGTTCCGCAGTGAGAATCGTCTTCCCCCTGAAAGAGGGCGCGACGCGCGTAAGGCCGCCGGTATCGAAGTAGGCCGGCATGATCGTCTCCGGATTCGCGCGGCGCGGATCGACGATGCGCGCCCGGATTTCGCCCTCGCTCAGCCGCGCCGCGCTCTTCAGGTCGGGCGCCAGGTTGCCCTGGAAACGCTCCTCGGGAAACGGGCCGCTGTGGCACAGCAGGCACAGGCCGACCTGCCGATTGGCAACCAGCGCCCGACCCCGGACCGGATCGCCACTGGCGCCGGTCAGCGAGGTCGGTGTTGCGTCGTTCGCAAAAACGTTTCCTGAAAGAGCCAACAGCACTGCAACGGCAAAACCCCTCACACCAGTTCGATACCGTGGTTCTTCAGCGGCACCGTGCGGATGCGCTTGCCCGTCGCCTTGTAGAACGCGTTCAGCACCGCCGGCGCCGCGACGCAGATGGTCGGCTCGCCGATGCCGCCCCATTCGCTGCCACCGCCCTGGAGGATGATCGTCTCCACCTTCGGCATCTGGGCGATGCGCATCGACTGGTAGCTGTTGAAGTTCTCCTGCTCGATGCGCCCGTCCTTGACCGTGCACTCCTGCATGAAGAGCGCCGACAGACCGTAGACGAAGGAGCCCGCGACCTGGCGCTCGATCTGCGCCGGATTGACCGCATAGCCCGGATCGGTGGCGGCCACGATGCGGTGCACCTTCACCTTGTTGCCGTCCTTGACCGAGATCTCGCAGGCCGCGGCAACGAAGCTGTTGAAGGCCTTCATCTGCGCGACGCCGCGGAAAATCCCGGCCGGCGCGGGCTTCGTCCAGCCGATCCCCTCGGCCACCGCATTGAGCACCGCAAGGTTGCGCGGATGCGGTCCCATGAACTTGCGCCGGAACTCGACCGGATCCTGCCCGGCCGCTTCCGCCAGCTCGTCCATGAAGCACTCGATGAACACCGCATTCTGGTTGATGTTGACGCCGCGCCAGAAACCGGGCGGCACGTGTGTGTTGCGCATCGCGTGGTCGACGAGCAAGTTCGGCATGGTGTAGCCGAACGAGTGCTCACCGGAGTCGAACACGCCCTGGAACGAGAGCGGATCGCGCCCTTTCTGCTGCTCAAGGATCGCCGGCCGCACCGCGGCGAGGATCGACTGCCCCGACAGGCGCATATGCAGGCCGGTCAGATTGTTGGCCGCATCGAATCCGCCGACCAGCTTGCACTGCATGATCGGGTGATAGCGGCCCTGCACCATGTCCTCCTCGCGGGACCAGAGCAGCTTGATCGGCGTGCCGGGCATCTGCTTGGCGATCAGAATTGCCTGCGTGACGTAGTCCTGGAACGCGCCGCGCCGGCCGAAACCGCCGCCGAGGTTGATCTTGTAGACGTCGCACTTGTCGGCCGGCAGGCCGGAGGCCGAAAGCACCGCCGCGAACGAAGCCTCGCCGTCCTGCGTCGGCACCCACACTTCGCACTTGTCCGGCGTGTAGCGCGCGGTCGCGTTCATCGGCTCCATGCAGACGTGGTTCTGGAACGGATACGCGTAGACCGCCTCGACCTTCTTCGTTGCGCCCGCGATCGCTTTCTTCGCGTCTCCGGCCTGGTTGCCGACGAAGGCCTGCTCGGCATCGAGGCCGGCCTTGAGCATGTCGTTGATGTTGGCTTGGGAGATCTTGGCGTTCGGGCCCTCGTCCCAGACAATGGGCAGTTCGCCGAGCGCCGTCTTCGCCTGCCACCAGGT
>CAZTSJ010000216.1:0-13358 GCA_964616875.1 uncultured Bordetella sp.
TGGCAAAGCGGTGCACGGCCTGCACCATCGACAAGGCGCCGCGCAGACTCGAGCGGCCCTCCGATCACGCACCAGTGATCGCGGAGTTCTCCTAGCTCAGTCGATTAGCGCGTAAGCAGGTAGCGTGAGGAACTCGACGTAGTCGCCGGCGGTGATTGTTTCGAAGAGTTTGGCGCCGTCTTCGTACTTGCCGGCCTTCCAGGCTTCTTCACCGAGATAAGTCCGCACCTTGGGCAGTTCCTCCGTCAGCCACTGGCGGAATAGTTCGACCGTCATCTTGCGGCCGTCGTCCAGCACGCCCTTGGGCGCGCGGATCCACTGCCAGATCTGCGAGCGCGAGATTTCCGCGGTGGCGGCGTCTTCCATCAGGTTGAACACCGGCACGCAGCCGTTGCCCGCGAGCCAGGCGCCCAGGTACTGGATGCCGACGGAGATGTTGTTGCGCACGCCGGCTTCGGTAATCGGCGCCGAAGGTTTGAAATCGAGCAGGTCTTTCGCCGCGACGTTCACGTCGGGGCGCTGCTTGCCGTACTGGTTCGGCTGCGGCATGTGCTTGTCGAAGACCTCCCTGGCGATCGGCACCAGCGCCGGGTGCGCGACCCAGGTGCCGTCGCAGCCGTCGGTGACTTCGCGCAGCTTGTCCTGGCGCACCTTTTCCATAGCCGCCTCGTTCGCGGCCGCATCGTTCTTGATCGGGATCTGCGCTGCCATCCCGCCCATCGCGGGAGCGCCGCGGTGATGGCAGGTCTTGACCAGGGCGAGCGCGTAGGCGCGCATGAAGGGCGAGGTCATCGTCACCTGCGAGCGGTCCGCCAGGCAGAAATCCTTGTTGGAACGGAATTTCTTGATGCAGGAAAAAATGTAGTCCCAGCGGCCGATGTTGAGGCCCGCCGAATGCTCCTTCAGTTCCCAGAGGAACTCGTCCATCTCGAAGGCCGCAACCACCGTCTCGATGAGACAGGTCGCCTTGATCGTTCCCTTGGGCAATCCCAGGGCGTCCTGGGTGAAGACGAAAATTTCGTTCCACAGCCTGGCTTCGAGGTGCGACTCCATCTAGGGCAGGTAGAAATACGGCCCCGAACCCCGCGCCAGCAATTCCTTCGCGTTGTGGAAGGCGAGCAGCGCGAAATCGAAAATTCCGCCCGCGACTGGCTGCCTGTCCACCGTGACGTGCTTTTCATCCAGATGCCAGCCGCGCGGCCGCGGCACCAGCACGGCGGTCTTGTCGTTGAGCCGGTACTGCCTGCCGTTCTGCTCCATCGAGATGGTGCGGCGCACCGCATCGCGAATATTGATCTGCCCGTCGATCATGTTGAACCAGGTCGGGCAATTGGCGTCTTCGAAATCCGCCATGAAAGTGGCGGCGCCGCAATTGAGCGCGTTGATCACCATCTTGCGGTCGGTCGGACCGGTGATTTCGACGCGGCGGTCGAGCATGTCCGCAGGCTGCGGCGCGATCTGCCAGTCGGATTCTCGAATTGATTTCGTCTCGGGCAGAAAATCGGGCAGAACCCCCGCATCGAACTGCTTCTGCCGTTGCGCGCGACGCGCCAGCAACTCCTGGCGGCGCGCATCAAACCGTCGGTGCAGGTTCGCCACCAGCGTGAGCGCTTCCGGCGTCAGGATCTGCGCAAATTCCGCTGTGATCCGCCCCGAGATCGAAACACCTTGTGGGAGCGGACTCGACATGTGCATCGCACCATTCTAGGGATTGAAATGGCGCATCGCAACATAAACTGTGTTGCATTGCCAGATTGCAGTGAAAAAAAGGCGAGAGTAGTCTCGCCTTCCGTAGTGCGGGACTCTATTTCACATTATGAAAACCACATATAACATCCTGATCTTCGGCGCGTCCTATGGCTCCCTACTGGCGGCCAAGCTGGTACTTGCCGGGCACAACGTGAATCTGGTTTGCCAGCCCGCGGAAGTAGAGCTGTTCAACAAGGAAGGCGCGATCGTGCGCATGCCCGTCAAAGGCCGCGAAGGCCTGGTCGAGGTCAATACGCGCAAGCTCGCGGGCAAGCTTTCCGCGTGCACGCCGGCCGAGGCGCGCCCCGTGGGCTACGACCTCGTCGTCCTCGGCATGCAGGAGCCGCAGTACCGCTCACCGGGTGTGCGCGAACTGCTCGACGCGGTGGCGAAAGCGAAGCTGCCGTGCATGTCGATCATGAACATCCCGCCGTTGCCCTATCTCGCGCGGATTCCGGGTCTGTCGCTGGCGCCGCTGCGCGATTGCTACACCGATGCGGCCGTATGGGACAGCTTTGACCCCGCCTTTGTGACGCTGTGCAGCCCCGATCCGCAGGCCTTCCGCCCGCCCGAAGAAAAACTGAACGTGCTGCAGGTGCGGCTGCCGACGAACTTCAAGGCGGCGCGCTTCGACTCGGATGCGCACACCACGATCTTGCGCCGGCTCGAAACCGACATCGAGGCAGCGCGCTTCGATGGCATGCAGTTGCCCGTCAAATTGAAAGTGCACGATTCCGTATTCGTGCCGCTGGCGAAATGGTCCATGCTGCTCGCCGGCAACTATCGCTGCATCCAGAAGGACGGCATCCGTCCCATCAAGGAGGCGGTGCATTCCGACCTCGAAGCCTCGCGCGCGGTCTACAACTTCGTGGTCAAGCTTTGCGTCGCGCTCGGCGCGCACGAGAAGGACCTGGTGCCGTTCGAGAAGTACGCGGCCGCGGCGCAGTCGCTCCTCACGCCCTCGTCCGCCGCACGGGCCGTGGCGGCGGGAGTGCCGAACATCGAGCGCACCGACCGCCTGGTCAAGGCGATCGGCGCGCAAAAGAACCTGCGCCTGGCGGCGGTCGATGAAATCGTGGCGACCGTGGACGCGCGCCTCGAAGCGAACCGGCAGGCGGCAAGAAACTAGCACGCGGGCGTGCTCCTTGACGCAATCAGTCGTCGGCGTCGCCGATGCCGAGTTCCTGGATTTTGCGCGTGATGGTGTTGCGGCCCATGCCCAGCAGGTTGGCCGCCTCGATCCTGCGGCCGCCGGTGTGCGCCAGCGCCTTGGCAATCAACGCGCGCTCGAACTGGCGCGAAAGTTGATCGAGCACGCCGGTATCGCCGCGCGCGAGGCGCCGCTCCACTTCCTGCTCCAGCGCCGCGATCCAGTCCGAGGCCGGCGCCGCGCTCGTGCTTGCAGGCTCGCCGCGCAATTCCACCGGCAGGTCCGCAATCCCAATCGCCTGCCCGGGCGCCATGACGGTGAGCCAGTGGCACAGGTTCTCCAGCTGGCGCACGTTGCCCGGGAAATCCATGCGCGAAAGGTGAGCAAGCACTTCGTCCGAAAGGCGCTTGGATTCGACACTTAGTTCCCTCGCACTCTTGGCGAGGAAATGCCGGGCAAGCAGGGGAATGTCCTCGCGCCGTTCGCGCAATGACGGAATGCGCACCCGGATCACGTTCACCCGGTGGTAGAGATCCTCGCGGAACGCGCCTTCGCGCACGCGGGCCTCCAGGTCCTGGTGCGTCGCGGCGATCACGCGCACGTTCGCCTTGAGTTGCTGGTGGCCGCCCACTCTGTAAAAGGTGCCGTCCGAGAGCACGCGCAGCAACCGGGTCTGCAATTCGGCGGGCATGTCGCCGATCTCGTCGAGAAACAGCGTGCCGCTCTCGGCCTGCTCGAAGCGGCCGCGCCGCTGCGCTTGCGCGCCGGTAAAGGAGCCGCGCTCATGGCCGAAGAGTTCCGACTCGAGCAGGTCCTTCGGCATCGCGGCGCTATTGATGGCGATGAACGGCTTCGCCATGCGCGTGCTGTGCCGGTGCAGGGCGCGCGCCACCAATTCCTTGCCGGTGCCCGATTCACCCGTGATCAGCACCGTTGCGCTCGACTGCGAGAGCCGCCCGATGGCGCGGAACACTTCCTGCATTGCCGGCGCCTTGCCAAGAATTTCCTGCATTTCGCCGGCCGGCTCGAGCGCCGCCTGCTCGCGCTGGCTCTCCTCCAGCGCGCGGCGGATGAGTTCCACCGCCTGGTCGACATCGAAGGGTTTGGGCAGGTACTCGTAGGCGCCGCCCTGGAATGCGGCGACCGCGGAATCGAGGTCCGAGTACGCGGTCATCACGATCACCGGCACCGAGGGATGCTTTTCCTTCACTTCCTGCAGCAGTTCGATACCCGATTGTCCCGGCATGCGGATATCGGAGATGAGCACCTGCGGCGGGCCGTCGGACAGCGCCTCCAGCGCTTCGCGCGCGGACGCAAAGGAGTGATACGAGATGCCCTCGCGGCTGAGTGCCTTCTCGAACACCCAGCGGATGGAGCGGTCGTCGTCCACGATCCAGACCGGTTTCATGCCAACGGCAGCAATAGTGTGAATATGGTTCTTCCCGGGCGGCTCTCGCACTCGACTACACCGCCATGATTTTGTACGTAGGTCTGCACCAACGCGAGGCCAATGCCGCTGCCGCCCTCCCGCCCCGAAACGAGCGGATTGAAGACACGGTCCCGGATCTCCTCGGGCACGCCAGGCCCGTCGTCAATCACTTGCAATTCCAATGCCAGCTTGCACCGCTGCCGGGCAATGGTCACCTGGCGGGCCGCCCGGGTGCGCAGGACGATGCTCCCGCCACGGCCGCCATTCGCCCCCGAGAGGAGCGCCTGGGCGGCATTGCGGACCACGTTCAGGACCGCCTGGATCAGTTGCTCCATGTCGCCCACCAGGTCCGGGACGCTGGGGTCGTAGTTGCGCAGCACCGAGACGCCCTTCGGAAATTCGGCGTGCACCAGGCTGCGGACCCGCTCCAGCACCTCGTGGACATTCAGCGCTGCGAGTTGCACCGTGCGCCGCGGCGCGAGCAGGCGGTCAAGCAGCACCTGCAGCCGGTCGGCCTCCTTGATGATCACCTGCGTGTATTCGCGCAATTCGGGCCGCTCGAGCTCGCGCTCGAGCAGCTGCGCCGAGCCGCGCAGGCCGCCCAGCGGATTCTTGATCTCGTGCGCGAGATTGCGCAGCAGCTCCCGTATGGTCTCCTGCTGGCCGAGCAGGCGCTCCTCGCGCTCGAGGCGCAGCTGCTCCTGGATCGGCCGCAGCTCGACCAGCAAGGGCGCGCCGGGCACGTCGATCGGGGCGACCACGCAGGACAGCGGCAAGGGCACGCGCCCGGGCCGTTCATAGCTCACGTTCTGCGCGCCGTAGCTCCCGTGCACGGCGAGCGCCTCTTCCAGCATCCCCTTGAGTGTCGTGCTATCGGTGAAAAGCGCGGGAAACACCTGCCCGATGAGGGTCTTCGCACCGGCGCCCAGCAGGTTTTCCGCAGCGGGATTGGTATAGCGCACGACATATTCGCCGTCGAGGATGGCGACAGCGGTGGCGAGCAACTCTAGCCCGCGAAGACCGGCAGGATTCACTTCGGCCATGGGCCGGGTCGGCGCAATGTCAGCGCGACAGGTTGGTGAGCTCGCGCTTGAGGGCTGCGACGTTCTTCTCGTGGACCTCGACCGTGTCCTGGTACGGCCTGAGCCGCTCGAGCACCTTGGCGTAGTTACTCTCGTTGCCGCTGCGGATCGCTTCCTGTTCGGCGAGTTTTTTCCTGGCGTCGACGAGCATCGACTCTTCCTGACCGAGCTCCTTTTCGATGATTTCCTTCTGCTTGGCTCTCGAGGCCACGCGGTCGGTGGCGGATTCCTTCGGAAACCCGGGCGGCGACTTGGCGCCGGGCTTGGCGGCCGGCGCCGGCACCAGGTTCGCCTCGCTGCGCGCGACGATTTCGCACTTCTTGCCTACGGTGTCGCGCTTCTCGCTCGTGTACAAGGGCCGGCCACGGTCGTCCACGCACTTGTAGATATCCGCCTGCGCGTACCGGGGCAGTCCCGCGACCAGGCCGACTGCAATTGCGAGCGCTGCACCGATCCGCGGCATAGGCAAGAAGACCCCTCAAATTTAGGAGGTAAGTCTATGCTACAAATAGCTTTTTTTCAATTTATGAACTGTAGTACATGTCGAACTCGACCGGGTGCGTCGTCATGCGGAAGCGCGTAATTTCGTCTTCCTTGAGCGCGATGTAGGCCTCGAGCGTGTCCTCGTCGAACACACCGCCCTTGGTCAGAAAGGCGTGGTCCTTCTTCAGGCACTCGAGCGCTTCCTCGAGCGAAGCACAGACCTGCGGCACCTTCGCAGCCTCCTCGGGCGGCAGGTGATACATGTCCTTGTCGATCGGGTCGCCCGGATGGATCTTGTTCTGCACGCCGTCCAGGCCCGCCATCAGCATGGCAGCAAACGCGAGGTAGGAGTTCGCCGTCGGGTCCGGAAAGCGAACCTCGACGCGACGCGACTTCGGGCTCGAGACGTACGGTATGCGGCACGACGCCGAGCGGTTCTTCGCCGAGTAGGCGAGATTGATCGGCGCCTCGAATCCGGGCACCAGGCGCTTGTACGAGTTGGGGCCGGGATTGGTAATCGCGTTGAGCGCCTTGGCGTGCTTGATGATGCCGCCGATGTAATGCAGCGCGAACTCGGAGAGGCCCGCGTACAGGTTGCCCGAGAAAAGATTGTTGCCGCCCTTCCAGACCGACTGGTGCACGTGCATGCCCGAGCCGTTGTCGCCGACCACGGGCTTGGGCATGAAGGTCGCGGTCTTGCCATAGGATGCGGCGACGTTCCACACCGTGTACTTCAGGATCTGCATCCAGTCCGCGCGCTGCACCAGCGGCGCAAAACGCGTGCCGATTTCGCACTGGCCCATCGCGCCCACCTCGTGGTGGTGCACTTCGACTTCCACGCCCTGCTGCTCGAGCGCGATGCACATCGCGTTGCGGATGTCCTGCAGCGTGTCGACCGGCGGCACGGGGAAGTAGCCGCCCTTCACCGGCGCGCGGTGCGCCATGTTGCCCGACTCGTATTCGATCCCCGTGGACCAGGGCGCTTCCTCGGACTTGATTTTGACGAAACAGCCCGACATGTCCACGTTCCAGGTCACGCCGTCGAAGATGAAGAACTCGGGCTCGGGGCCGAAATAGGCGACATCGCCCAAGCCCGTCGACTTCAGGTACGCCTCCGCGCGTTTCGCGATCCCGCGCGGGCAGCGGTTGTAGGGCTTGCCGTCACCGGGCTCGATCACGTCGCAGTTGATGTTGAGCACCGCCTCGTCGGTGAACGGATCCATGCGCGCGGTGACTGGGTCCGGATACAACAGCATGTCGGAGGCCTGGATGCCCTTCCAGCCCGCGATCGAGGAGCCATCGAAAGCGTGTCCGTCGGTAAACTTGTCCTTGGTGAAGGCCTTCGCCGGCACGGAGACATGCTGTTCCTTGCCCCGCGTATCGGTGAAGCGAATGTCGACAAACTTCGCCTCCTTGTCCTTGATCAGTTTCAATACGTCATCGGGCGTCATCGCCATTGCAAATCTCCTAAGCGGGTAAAAGTGGGATGGGCCGGGCGCACCGGCCGGACCCGCCTACATGAGCAGAATCCATGCCAAACGCGCCCACCCTGGCCAGCCCCTCTCCTGGCCAAGTTGGTGCGATTCTACCCGACGAATTTGCACTACGTTGGTGCAGAATCCAGCCTGAGCGCACTGCGGCGGTGCGGGCGAATCGAGAACCTATAATTGAACGCAGCATGGACGACATAAAGAAATTGGCCCGGGAACGCGGCCAGAAACTGAAACTTCCGTACGCGGGCGCCTTGCTGCCCGCTGAAGCACATGCCTTGATGCAGAAAGGCGCGCGGCTTGTCGATGTGCGGACCGATGCCGAACTTCAGTATGTCGGCTCGGTTCCCGGCAGCGCTGCCATCGAGTGGAATACCTATCCCGAGGGCCAGCGCAATCCGGCCTTTCTCGAGCAGTTGGCGGAAGCGGTGCGCAAAGACGAACCCGTGATGTTCCTGTGCCGTTCGGGCGTGCGCTCGCACCATGCAGCGATCGCCGCGACCGAGGCCGGTTGGTCCGAGGCCTACAACATCCTTGAGGGATTCGAGGGCGACAAGGATGCGGCCGGCCAGCGCAACGTAGCCGGCGGTTGGAGGTTCGCGCGCCTGCCCTGGATCCAGAGCTGAACCAGTCAGGCAGAACGCCCCTGCCGGGACCTCGCATGGTCGATCTCTCCCATCTTGCCGCCTCCTGGCGCGTCAGCCCGCCTGACGAGGACCCGGCCGAAACCCGCGAGTGGCTGGACGCTTTCGACGCACTCGTCGCTGCCGAGGGCCGTGAGCGCGCGACGTTCCTCTTGCGCAAGCTGCACGAGCATGCGCGAGGGCAGCGCGTGCCGCTGCCGACGGTGCTCAATACCCCTTATCGCAACAGTGTGCCGCTCGCCGAACAGCCGCAATATCCGGGAAATCTGGACCTGGAGCAGCGCCTTGCCGCGCTGGTGCGCTGGAATGCGCTCGCTATGGTGGTGCGCGCGAATCGTGCCGACGCCGAACTCGGCGGACACATCGCGAGCTACGCCTCGGCGGCGGACCTGTTCGAGGTCGGATTCAACCATTTCTTCCGCGGCGGGCCGCAGGGAGATCTCGTCTACTTCCAGCCGCATTCGGCTCCCGGGGTGTACGCCCGTGCGTTTCTGGAAGGAAGGCTCAGCGAAGAGAACCTTGCGAATTACCGGCGCGAAGTCGGCGGCCACGGGTTGTCCTCGTATTGCCATCCGTGGCTGATGCCGGATTTCTGGCAGTTCCCGACCGGCTCGATGGGTCTTGGGCCGCTCGCCGCGATCTATCAGGCGAAATTCCTCCGCTACCTGGAGCATCGCGGCATCGCCGCCACCGCTGGACGCAAGGCCTGGGCCTTCGTGGGCGACGGCGAAATGGACGAGCCCGAATCCCTCGCCGGCCTCTCCCTCGCGGCGCGCGAAGGCCTCGATAACCTGATCTTCGTCGTCAACTGCAACTTGCAGCGCCTCGACGGCCCGGTACGCGGCAACGGCTCCATCGTGCAGGAACTGGAGGGCTTGTTCGCCGGCGCCGGATGGAACGTGGTGAAGCTCCTGTGGGGCTCCGATTGGGATTCGCTTTTCGCGCGCGATGTGGACGGCGTGCTGCTCAAGCGGCTGCACGAAACCGTGGACGGGGAATTCCAGACGTACGCCGCCACCGACGGCCGCTTCAACCGCGAGCGTTTCTTCAACAAATATCCGGAACTGCAGGCGCTGGTGGCGCACATGTCGGATGAAGAGATCGATCGGCTGCGGCGCGGCGGGCACGACATGGTGAAAATCCATGCCGCCTACGCGGTGGCCGCCGCGCACCGCGGCCAGCCCACCGTGATCCTCGCGCAGACCAAGAAGGGCTACGGCATGGGCCACTGGGGCCAGGGCAAGATGGGCACGCACCAGCAGAAGAAGCTGGACGATGAGGCGCTGCGCGCGTTTCGCGACCGCTTCGCACTGCCCATCTCCGACGAGGACGTGGCGCAGCTGCGCTTCATTCATCCCGGCCCCGACAGCCCGGAGATCCGCCACCTGCACGCCTGCCGCCGGAAGCTCGGTGGCTACCTGCCCGCGCGCCTGGCGAACGCGCAGGCGCTTGCCGTACCGCCGCTCAGCGCGTATGCGCGGGTGCTGGAAGGCTCGCACGGCCGGGAGCACTCCACCACGATGACGTTCGTGCAATTGCTCGCTCAGCTGCTGAAGGATGCGCAGATCGGCAAGCGCATCGTGCCGATCGTCGCGGACGAGGCGCGCACCTTTGGCATGCAGACATTGTTCCGCCAGGTCGGCATCTATTCCTCGCTCGGCCAGCTCTACCAGCCCGAGGACCACGAGGAGCTGCTTTACTACCGAGAGGCGCGCGACGGCCAGATCCTCGAGGAAGGCATCTCCGAAGCGGGCGCGATGGCCTCGTGGACGGCGGCGGCCACCTCTTATTCCGCGCACGGCACGCCGATGCTGCCGTTCTACATTTTCTATTCGATGTTCGGCTTCCAGCGCGTCGGCGATCTGGTATGGGCCGCCGCGGATTCGCGCGCGCGCGGCTTTCTCGTCGGCGCCACCGCGGGGCGAACCACGCTCTCTGGCGAAGGGTTGCAGCACCAGGACGGCAGTTCGCACCTCGTCGCCGCGACCGTTCCGAACTGCCGCGCTTTCGATCCGTGCTTCGGCTACGAACTGGCGGTGATCGTGCAGGACGGCGCGCGGCGCATGCTCGAAGCGCGCGAGGACGTCTTCTACTACCTGACGACGATGAACGAGAACTACGCGCATCCGGCAATGCCGGCGGGCGCCGAGGAAGGCATCCTCAGGGGGATGTACCGGTTCCGCGAAGCAACCCTGGCAGGGCGCCCGCGGGTGCAGCTGATGGGAGCGGGAACGATCTTGCGCGAAGTGCTCGCCGCTGCCGAGCTACTTGAGCGGGAGTGGGCTGTGGCGGCCGATGTCTGGAGCGTGACCTCTTTCAGCGAATTGCGGCGCGATGCGATGGCCGCAGAGCGCGCGCACCGCCTGACGGGCAGCGCCGCGCCAAGCTGGCTTGCAAGCAGCCTCGCGCAAGCGCCCGGTCCGATCGTCGCCGCGAGCGACTACGTGCGCGCGGTACCCGACCTCATCGCACCGTTTGCCGGACGGCGTTTCACCGCCCTGGGCACCGATGGCTTCGGCCGCTCGGATACGCGCGCCAGACTGCGGCCGTTCTTCGAAGTCAGCCGGAAACACATCGTGATCGCGGCGCTCTCGACGCTCGCCGACGAAGATGCGCTCGCTCGCGCTACCGTAGACGAAGCAATAAGCCGGAGCGGCATCGACCCGCTGGTACCGCCGCCCTGGACACGATAACGAACTATTAGACCGTCCAGTTCACCCAGCCGTAGTGAGCTGTCAGCAGCACAAGCGCCCCAAACACGATCCGGTACCAGGCAAACGGCCTGAAGTCGTGCGTCGCGACGTAGCGGATCAGCCAGCGAATGACGACGAAGGCGGAGGCGAACGAAACCGCGATGCCGACGGCGAACATGCCCAGATCGTCGGCTGAGAAAAGCGCGCGGTTCTGCCACAGGTCATAGGCGCCCGCCGCGCAGAGCGTCGGCACGGCAAGGAAGAACGAGAACTCCGTTGCTGCGGGGCGCGACAAACCGAACAGCATGCCGCCGATGATGGTCGCCCCCGAGCGCGAGGTGCCGGGAATCAGCGCAAAGCACTGCGCAATGCCGACCTTGAGCGCATCCAGCCAGGACATCGCATGGGTGTCTTTTACTCTTGCTTTTCTTTCACCTCTATCAACAAGAAGAATAATCACCCCGCCAGCAATGAACGCGAGCGCCACCGGCACCGGCTTGAACAGCACCTGCTTGATCATCGAGCCGAACGCCAGGCCGAGCACCGCGGCGGGGATGAACGCGACCGCAAGGTTGAGCCACAGTTTCGTGTCGACGCAAAAAAAGCGCGCCCGGTATTCCCACACCACCGCGAGCATGGCGCCGGTCTGGATGGCGACGAAGAACACGCCGCCGCGCGCGTCGTTGAAACCGAGCAGGCTGCCGGCGACGATCAGGTGGCCGGTACTCGATATCGGCAGAAATTCGGTGACGCCCTCGACGATGCCGAGGATCAGCGCGTGCAGCAAATCCGTATTCATTGCGCCTAATTTACCTTCTGCGCCAGAAACTCGCGGATCGCGGGCCAGAACATCGGATGCGCGTCGGTGCTGTTGTGTCCTGCCGCCTGCAGAAAAATCTTCGTCTTCAATCCACCCCACGCGTCATACAGGCGCTCGCCGTGAATCGCAGGAATGACTTCGTCGCGTTCCGCGATGAGGCAAAGCAGCGGTGCGCGCAGCGCCGGCGCGAGCGCGATCGAATCGAAGCGATGCTTGAGCAGCAGGTCCACCGGCAGGTACCAGTAGTAGCGTTTGGCGACCGCCGCCAGGCTGTCGTAGGGCGTCGCAAGGATCAAACCTGCTACCGGGCGCTGCGCGGCGAGCGCCACGGCCACGCCGCTGCCGAGGCTGCGACCAAAGGTGTAAATCCGTTTTGAATCGACGCCGGGGAGTGCTGCCGCGTGGTCAAACCATTGCAGCGCATCGGATACCAATGCCGCCTCCCCGGGCGAGCCCTCGCTCAGGCCGTAGCCGCGGTAGTTCACGATGAGCCACGACGTGCCGGGTGCGTTGCCGGTTTCCTCCAGCATCCAGGAGGCTTCTTCAGCATTGCCGCCGAAGTAAATCAGCAGCGGCCCGCCCGCGCTCGCATGCCAGGCCTGGAGCCTGGTGCCGTCCTTTGCCTGGAGGAAGATTTCCTGAACTGCCGGAAAGCGCTTGGCGATGTCGGCGCGGCGCGCCTCGGGCAGCGGCTGGCGGTAGAAAATCAGCGCGTCCTGAGCGAGATAGACGACGAGCGGCAGGCCGACGGCCACCGCGAGGAGAACCTTGAGGATCGAGGCGATCAGGTCTTGTTGTATATCTCGCCGCCCTTGCGCACGAATTCGACCGATTTCTCCTGCATGCCCTTCTCGACGTACTCGCGCACGTCCTGCGTGATTTTCATCGAGCAGAAATGCGGCCCGCACATGGAGCAGAAATGCGCCACCTTCATGGAATCCTTGGGCAGCGTCTCGTCGTGGAAGTCCTTGGCGGTGTCCGGGTCGAGGCCGAGGTTGAACTGGTCGTCCCAGCGGAACTCGAAGCGCGCTTTTGATACCGCGTTATCGCGGATCTGCGCCCCGGGGTGGCCCTTGGCGAGGTCGGCCGCGTGCGCGGCGATCTTGTAGGCCATGATGCCGTCCTTCACATCCTTCTTGTTCGGCAGGCCGAGGTGTTCCTTGGGCGTCACGTAGCAGAGCATCGCGGTGCCGTACCAGCCGATCTGCGCCGCACCGATGGCGCTGGTGATGTGGTCGTAGCCCGGCGCGATGTCGGTGGTCAACGGCCCCAGCGTATAGAAGGGCGCCTCGTGGCACTCCTTCAGCTGGATCTCCATGTTCTCCTTGATGAGTTGCATCGGCACGTGGCCGGGGCCTTCGATCATCACCTGCACGTCGTGCTTCCACGCGACCTGC
This sequence comes from uncultured Bordetella sp., assembly GCA_964616875.1. GTDB lineage: Bacteria > Pseudomonadota > Gammaproteobacteria > Burkholderiales > SG8-39 > RBG-16-66-20. Next base: position 12,938 of record CAZTSJ010000216.1, read on the forward strand.
GTCAGCTCGCCGAGCGTGGCGAGTTCGGCCATCTGCGCCTCGTCGTTGGCGTCGGCGCCCGAGCCGGGCCGCAGGCCGTCGCCGAGCGAGAAGCTGACGTCGTAGGCCTTCATGATGTCGCAGATGTCCTCGAAGTGCGTGTAGAGGAAGCTCTCCTGGTGGTGCGACAGGCACCACTTGGCCATGATCGAGCCGCCGCGCGAGACGAGGCCGGTCATGCGCTTCGCGGTCATCGGCACGTAGCGCAGGAGCACCCCTGCGTGGATGGTGAAGTAGTCCACGCCCTGCTCGGCCTGCTCGATCAGCGTGTCGCGGTAGATTTCCCAGCTCAGCTCTTCGGCCTTGCCAGCCACTTTTTCCAGCGCCTGGTAGATCGGCACGGTGCCGATCGGCACCGGAGAATTGCGGATGATCCACTCGC
>CAZTSJ010000217.1:0-6306 GCA_964616875.1 uncultured Bordetella sp.
CTCGATGGAACTGATGGCCGAAGAGGTGATGCCGCGCGTCAACCGCGCGCTCGGAGATTCCTAGGCGCGTTCCATATATGAGCCGTCATTGGTGCTGACTTTAATCTTCTCGCCGTTATTGATGAACGGCGGCACCTGGACGACGAGGCCGGTCTCCGTGCCTGCCGGCTTGAACGTGTTGGTCGCGGTCGCGTTCTTGATGCCGGGCTCGGTGTCGGTCACCGTGAGGATCACCGAGGGTGCCAGCTCGACGCCGATCGGGCGGCCGTTGTGGAGGTTGACCTGCACGTCCGAATTCGGCAGCAGGTAGCCCGACTGCCCCTCGAGGAATTCCGCCGACAGGCGCAACTCCTCGAAATTTTCCTTGTCCATGAAGACGTAAGTGTCGCCATCCTGGTAGGAAAACGTCATTTCACGCGGATCGACGAAGGCGCGCTCGACCTTGTCCTCGGTGCGGAAGCGCTGGTTGGTCTTGGTGCCAGCCTCGATGTCCTTCATCTCCACCTGCATGAAGGCGCCGCCGCGGCCGCCGACGTGGACGTGGTAGCACTTGAGCACGCGCCAGACGCGCTTGTCCCACTCGAGCAGGTTGCCGACCCTGAGCACCACTGCGGATACCTTTGCCATGACGCAGGCCTCTGAAAAGGGGGCGAATTATAATCCAACCATCGTGTTCGAACCGAAGCTCCTGGTGGCCGGATTGCCCAATCTTCCTGGCGTCTACCGCATGCTCGGCGCCGCGGGCGAGGTGCTCTACGTCGGCAAGGCCGGCGATCTGAAAAAGCGCGTCGGCTCGTACTTCCTCAAGCAGGGCCTCAGTCCGCGCATCCAGATGATGGTCGCTCAGGTCGCCTCGATCGAGGTCACGGCGACGCGCTCGGAAGGCGAGGCGCTGCTGCTCGAAAACAATCTCATCAAGAGCCTCGCACCGCGCTACAACATCCTCTTCCGCGACGACAAGTCCTACCCCTACCTGATGATCTCGGGCCACGAATTCCCGCGCCTGGGCTTTCACCGCGGCGCGAAGGACCGGCGCCACCGCCATTTCGGCCCTTTTCCGCACTCCAATGCGGTGCGCGAGAGCATCCAGCTGCTGCAGCGCGTCTTCAGGCTGCGCACCTGCGAGGATTCGGTCTACCAGAACCGATCGCGACCCTGCCTGCTGCACCAGATACGGCGCTGCACGGCGCCCTGCACCGGCCTCATAACGGCGCCGGCCTATGCGCAGGACGTGCGCAGCGCTGAATTGTTTCTCCAGGGCCGCGAGGACGACGTGACACGGCTGCTGACCGAACGCATGGAGGCGGCCTCCTCAGACCAGCGCTATGAGGACGCGACGTTGTACCGGGACCAGATCCGTGCGCTTTCGCGCGTCCAGGCACGGCAATACGTCGAGTCGGATCGCAGCGTCGAGGCCGACGTGGTCGCATGCGTGCTGGAAAACAGCATGGCCTGCGTCAACCTGACCATGATCCGCGGCGGGCGGCACGTCGGCGACCGCAGCTTCTTCCCGCAGAACGCCGCCGATGCGACGCTGAGCGAAATTGTCGATGCATTCCTTGCGCAGCATTACATCGAACAGCCGCGGCCGCCGCTGGTTCTCACCGAAGCTGCGGTGCGCGGTGAACGCAGGGTCTGGTTCGAGATGGCGCAAAAGAACGCGCGCCTGGCGCTCCTGCAACGCGCACGCGAGAAATCGACGCAGGAAGGGCGCATCGTGGCGCTGCGCGAAGCGCTCGGACTGCCAGATACTGCGCAAAGGATCGAATGTTTCGACGTCAGCCACACCATGGGAGAGGCCGCGGTGGCCTCCTGCGTGGTATACGACAGGCATGCGATGCAGAAGTCCGAATACCGCCGCTTCAACATGCGCGACCTGACTCCCGGGGACGACTACGCAGCGATGCGCCAGGTGCTGACGCGCCGCTACGAACGTGTCTCCGCCGAGGACGGCAAGATCCCCGACCTGATCCTGATCGACGGCGGCCGCGGGCAGGTGAATGCCGCTCGCGCCGCGCTCGCCGAGCTCGGCCTGAACGATCTCACCGTGGTGGGCGTGGCGAAGGGGCCGCAGCGCAAAGCCGGGCAGGAGGAGTTGATTCTCGAGGCAGGAGAACAATCGGGCCAGTCCCTGTCGCTGCCGCCGCAGCATCCGGGTTTGCACCTGATACAGAGCGTCAGAGACGAGGCGCACCGCTTTGCGGTCGTCGGGCATCGCGCCAAGCGCGGCAAGACGCGAACCACATCCACACTGACCGAGATTCCGGGCATCGGCGCGCGGCGCCGCCAGAAGCTGCTCGCGCATTTCGGCGGGCTGCAGGGTGTCCAGGCGGCAGCGGTGGACGAGCTCGCCAACGTCGCCGGCGTGAGCCGCGCGCTGGCGGAGAAAATCTACCGCCACCTGCACGCCTGAATGATGCTCGTCAACGTTCCGAATCTCGTTACGCTGCTGCGGATCCTCCTGATTCCGCTCATCGTGGGCATTTTCTACGTGCCCGACGAATGGCTTTCCGACCAGGCGAAGAACATCATCGCTACGGCGGTATTCATCGTTGCGGCGATCACCGACTGGCTGGACGGCTACCTTGCGCGCAAGCTGAACCAGATGTCGGCTTTCGGTGCGTTCCTCGACCCGGTGGCGGACAAGCTGGTGGTCGTGGGCGCGCTCATCGTGCTCCTGAAACTGGGCCGGGTGGACATGGCGGTCGGTCTCATCATCATCGGCCGCGAGATCGCGATTTCCGCGCTGCGCGAGTGGATGGCCACGGTAGGGCAGGGCAAGAGCGTCGCCGTCGCTTTCATCGGCAAGCTGAAGACGGTATTGCAGATGGTGGCGATTCCTCTCCTGCTGTTCGAAGACCGCCTGTTCGGATTTATCGACTGCTATGTGCTCGGCACAGTGCTGATCTATGTCGCGGCACTGCTGACGGTGGTGTCGATGCTTCACTACCTGCGCCGCGCACTGCCGCTGGTGCGGGGTTGAGGTATAATTCGAGCCCTTTTTCGCGGGAGTAGCTCAGTTGGTAGAGCGCAACCTTGCCAAGGTTGAGGTCGAGAGTTCGAGACTCTTCTCCCGCTCCAATTTAGCCTAGGGAAGGCCTGCTGCCTTCCCTGTTGTTTTCGGGTCCAGGCTCCGGCGCGGTAGCAAAGCGGTTATGCAGTGGATTGCAAATCCATGTAGGCCGGTTCGACTCCGGCCCGCGCCTCCAACACGCTGAATGCCCGGGTGGCGAAACTGGTAGACGCAAGGGACTTAAAATCCCTCGGCCGCAAGGCCATGCTGGTTCGACTCCGGCCCCGGGCACCAACCAGTAGCGATAGAGATGAGTGACGCTGCCGTAGCCCATAGCACGAGGGCCGGGGTATCGCAGCAACGCTAATTAATGATCAAACCTTGGCCAGTCGGCAGTTCCAAAATGTTCAATCCGTGCTCTTTTATGATCGGATCCAAGGCAATTTTTTGCGCCCTGTAACCCCACCAACCATAGTCGTCAAGAATCACTATTCCTCCCCTTGACAGCTTTGGCAGCACTTCGCTAAGTGCTCCCACCTCCGGATCCGGGTGGTTCATGTCGATGTGCGCGAAGGCAATTCGATCTGGAAAGCCAAGACTAAAGGACTGGGGTACGGATCCCTTTATGATTCTTACATAGTGATATTCAGAAAATTTCTTTGTTACGCGTTCATGCATCAACGGATCGTCGTGCCCTCCAAGACGGGTATGTTTATCTCCCTCTTTCCATTCAAACAAGTCATATAAAAAGTACTTCTTCTTCAGTCTATCAAGATCAATTTTTCTGATTACTTGAGAAACTGTGTGGCCGGTGTGACATCCAAACTCGGCAAAATCTCCATCTACTTTGCTGGCTAATTCAGCAAAATACAGCAGGACATACGTACGCCAAACGATGGATTTCCAGACGGGTTCTATTTCTGCACTATTAAGAATGTCTAAGCAGAAATCGTCTCTTAGAAAACTGAAATTCCTATTCCAGGTAATTAGATTGTCGGAGCAAAATAGAGTCGCCCCTTTGTCAAACAAGCTGTCCTTTATGAGCTCGATGCCTTGGAGAAATTTTTCAACGTCTGTGACGTTAAAGAGAACGCCGTTCATGCTCAATGGTTGCAGTTGGCGAGAGTTCGAGGCAGCCCCCGAATCGCCATTCTTGGAGGGCCACTTCAAGTTCGCGTTCAGGAGAGCGGTGCCGAAGTAGTTTTGAACCTCGGCGTCATTGGGCAAGAGTTCTCGCGTCCTTTGCCAGACAGGCAGCGACTCGTTACCGCTCCACGAAAGCGATATGGCAAGAGCCTTCCAGGCAATTCCGGCAGCCGGATACCGCTCGATTAGTCTGCGGGCGTGGGATTCAAGTTCTACGTGATTTCGGGCATCGAACAAAGTCACGAGCTGATCGATTTCGGCTGACGGTGGCGTGTCGGTCTTCGCGTTGCCACTCAGCGCGGCGGTATCGGCTCGTTGCAGTAGAGCTTGTGCCGTTGGCATGTTTAGGCCGCGCTGCATGGCGCTCTGGAGGAGGGTCTGGGCATCGCTGGCTCGGCCCGCGCCCAAAAGCGCTTCCGCATACGACGCCGTGTACTGCCCGTGGGCTGGATCGAGTTCCAGCGCGGCTCTTAAATAAATCAATCCGGTGGCGTGATGCCCCGCCTGCGCCAGCAGCACTCCCAAATTGTGGTTTGCGTCAGGATGAGTCGGCTGGGACTGAAGGATGGTGTGATAGAGCCGTTCGGCGTCCTGTAACTGGCCAGCCTGGTGCTGAGCGATGGCTTGCGCAAAAATTTGGTCCACGGTTTGCGATTCGAGATGCGCGAGCGACTCCGCAACTGGAAAAAGGCCCTCAGGCGCCGCTCGAACGCACTGCGAAGGTCCGCAATCAGCGCAGCTTTTTCTTCAGCTTGCGGTCGGCCATGATTTTTTCGAAGCACTCGGCGCAGACTTCGCGCTTGTTCTTCACCCCTGGAAGGGTGCGGAAGGTCGCGCGTGGGCGCGAGTGCTGCCCGTGGAAACAGTACTTGAGCGGATTGAGGTTGACCATCGGCTAGTCGCATACTGTGCCAAGTCCGGAGTTTGCGCAATCGGCATTAAAATGTGCCGATCTCCCGTCTTCCCGGAACCCCCCATGAGGCGAAGAGCCAAGACTCCCGAGCCGCGCATCGAGCGCGCCGGCGCATGGCTGCACGAGGCGCACCGCGAGCGGCAGCGCTTTTCCTCCTTGCCCGCCGACCTTGTGCCGCGCGACGCGGGCGATGCCTATGCGATCCAGAGCGAGTACGTGGGCATGCGCGCCGAATCGCGCGGCCCCGTTGCGGGCTACAAGATCGCGCTCACCACGCCGGCCATGCGCGCGATGGTGGGCCTGAATGATTCGATCGCCGGGGACATGCACGAGAAAACCATCCTGCGCGGGTCGTCGCGCGTGCGCGCCGCCGACTACGTGCGCCTGATCGTCGAGTTCGAGATCGGCGTCGAGCTCGCCGAAGACCTGCCCGCCATCGGTGCGCCGTACGATCGTGCCCGGGTGTCGCGTGCGGTGGGCGCGCTGATGCCGGCGCTGGAACTCGCGGACGATCGCAATGCCGATTATTCGAACCTGGCAGCGCATGCGCTCATGCTGATTGCCGACAACGCGTGGAACGAAGGCGCGGTACTCGGCGCCCCGCTACGCGACTGGCAGAAGATCGATCTCGCCGCACTGCGCGGCGTCGCCAGCATCAATGGCGCCGTCGTGGGCGAGGGGCATGGGCGCGACGTCATGGGGCACCCGCTCGACGCACTGGCCTGGATCGCCAACAATCTCGCCTCGCGCGGCCTGGGGTTGTGGCGCGGCGACGTGGTCATCACCGGCAGCCTCGTGACGTCCAAGTTTCCGAAACCCGGCGACCTGGTCCGCTTCGATGCCGGAGAGCTGGGAGCGGTGGAACTTCAGATCGACTGATCAGGCGCCGGCGACGAGGCGCTTCAGTTCCGGCTTCTGCACCTTGCCCATGGCGTTGCGCGGCAGGCTGTCGAGGAACACCACGCGCCGCGGGTGCTTGAATTTTGCCAGCCGGTTCTTGAACAAATTCAGGACTGTTTGTTCATCCAATTTGTCCCTGGCCACCACGCAGGCGCAGGCAGCTTCACCCCATTTCGGATCGTCGATGCCGATCACCGCGGCCTCGGCGATCGCCGGGCAATCGGCGAGCACGTTTTCGAGCTCCGCGGGATAGATGTTCTCGCCGCCGGAGATGATCATGTCCTTCGAACGGCCGAGGATCCAGTAACAGCCTTCTTCGTCCACGCGCGCGAGA
>CAZTSJ010000218.1:0-6035 GCA_964616875.1 uncultured Bordetella sp.
CCCGCGCGTCGCGCGGCGCGCCGTGGAGGTCGCGAATTTCGCGCGGATGCCTGATCTTGCGCTGCAGTCGGCACGCATCTGGCACGATACCGATCCGGCTTCGGCGCAGGCGATTCAGGCCGTCACCGCGCTTCTGGTGGGCGCCAAGCGCGTGGACGAGGCCGAGCCCTATATGGCCAAGCTGCTAGCGATCGACGCCAACGCCGCGGCAAACGGCTTCCCACAGCTCGGACGGATGCTCGCCGCCAATCCCGATCCGGCGGCGAACCTGCGCGTGGTGCGCAAACTCGCCGAGCGCTATGCGAATCTGCCGCAGGCGCATCTTGCGGTCTCGCAGGCCGCGGCTATGGCGAACGACGAAGCGCTCGCGTTGACTGAGGCGCGCAGCGCGATGGCGCTGCGCCCGGACTGGGAGGCCGCCGCACTGTACGAGGCGCAGCTGCTGCAGCGACGCGCGCCCGGCGAGGCCGCCAAGCGCCTCGCGGCGTTTCTGGAGAAGTATCCGGACTCGCGCGACGTAAGGCTCGGCTACGCGCGCATTCTGGTTCTCGACAAGCGCCTGCCGGAAGCGCGCGCCGAGTTCGAGTCCATCGCGAAGCGCTTTCCGAAGGACAGCGACGCGGTCTATGCCATCGGCCTGCTCGCTTTCCAGGTCAAGGAGTACGCGGTCGCGGAGGCGAGCATGAAACGGCTGCTCGAGCTGGGCTACCGCGATGCGAATTCGGTGCGCTACACGCTGGGTCAGATCGCCGAAGAGCAGAAGGACTGGCCGCGGGCGATCGAGTGGTACAAGGCGATCCAGCGCGGCGAGCAGCTGCTGCCGGCGCGCATGCGAACGGCCAACGCCATCGCCAAGCAGGGCAAGCTCGACGAGGCGCGCGCCTACCTGCGTGGGGCGAGCGTGCAGGACGAACCGCAGCGGGTGCAACTGCTGGTGGCTGAATCGCAGTTGCTGCGCGAGGCGAACCTGCATCGCGAGGCGTTCGACTTCCTCGGCCAGGCGCTCGCCAAGAGCCCTGACCAGCCCGAGCTGCTTTACGACCATGCGCTCACGGCGGAAAAGCTCGATCGCTTCGACATCCTCGAATCCAACCTGAAGCGGCTGATCCAGCTCAAGCCCGACCATGCGCATGCCTACAACGCGCTGGGCTATTCGTATGCGGAGCGCAACGTGCGCCTGCCCGAGGCGAAACAACTGATCGAGAAGGCGCTCGAGTTTGCGCCGGCGGATTTCTTCATCATCGATTCGCTGGGCTGGGTGCTGTACCGCATGGGCGACCTGAAGGGCGCCGCGCGCGAGCTGCGGCGCGCCTGGGAAGGCCGTTCCGACGGCGAGATCGGCGCGCACCTGGGCGAGGTGCTGTGGGCGCTCGGCGAGCGCGACGAGGCGCGGCGCATCTGGCGCGAAGCGCAGCAGACCAGCCCTGAGAACGAAACGCTGCAAAAAACACTTAAGCGTTTCAATCCTTAGCGCCGTGCGTCGTCTTTGCGCCACTGCTGCGACGCTGTTGCTCGCGGCCTGCGCCACGCCGCAATTCCTGCTGCCCGCGGTGGATGCCGAGTTCGAGCTCTCGGGTCGCATCGCCGTGCGCTACCTGGATGACGCCGGCAGCGGCAACATCGCCTGGCGCCATGCGGCGCGCAGCGACGAGCTGCTGCTGACGACGCCCCTCGGACAGGGCATGGCGCGCATCATTCGCCGCGGCGACGAAGTCACGCTCACGGCGCAGGATGGGCGCGAGTTCAAGGCCGCCGATGCCGAATCGCTCACCGACCGGGTGCTCGGTTTCCGCCTGCCGCTCATCGGCCTGGCGGACTGGGTGCGCGGCCGCGCGGCGCCGAAGCCGGCGCCCGAGCCCAAGAGCGAACGCCGCGACGCCGCCGGCCGGCTGGCGGAACTCGAGCAGTCCGGCTGGAAGGTCCAGTATCTGGAATACGCCGGCGCGCTGCCCGCGCGCCTCGTGCTCACCTACCCGGGACTGGAGTTGAGGCTCGCGATTTCAGAGTGGAAATGAATTCGTCCCTGCAATGGTTTCCGGCGCCCGGCAAGCTCAACCTGTTCCTCCACGTGCTCGGCCGCCGTCCGGACGGCATGCACGAGCTGCAAACGGTATTTCGCCTGATCGATCGCAGTGATCGCGTGGGCATCGGCGTGCGGGAGGACGGGGAGATCCGATTTTCGGGACCTTTCGGGGAAGACAATCTCTGCATCAGGGCTGCAAGGCTCTTCAAGGAAGAATCGGGAACAAGAAAAGGCGCAGCCCTCGAACTGGAAAAGACCCTTCCCGTGGGCGGCGGCCTGGGCGGCGGGTCTTCCGATGCCGCCACGGTGCTGCTGGTGCTGAACCGGCTCTGGAACCTGAATCTCGACCGGGCGGAATTGATGCAGCTCGGCGCGCGCCTGGGCGCCGATGTGCCGCTCTTTATCTACGGCCGCAACGCGCTCGGCGAGGGCGTCGGCGAGCGCCTGCAAGGGCTCGAATTGCGGCCTTCCTGGTACCTCGTTTTGACGCCTCAAGTGTCGGTTTCTACGCAGGAAATCTTCTCCGACGCCGCGTTGACACGGGATACGAAACCGCTCACAATGGCGCCCTTTTTGTCGGGGCAGGGCCGCAATGATCTCGAGCCGATCGCGCTGCGCCGATATCCCGAGATCGCAGAGCACCTCGCGTGGCTGAGAAAACGCAGTTCGCAGGCGCGCATGACGGGTTCGGGGGCTTGCGTGTTCGCCGAATTTTCCCGGCAAGAGGATGCGGTTGTCCTGCACGGCCAATTGCCGCCGGCGATGCGGGGCTTCGTCGCGCAGGGACTCGAATTGCACCCACTCCATGACTGGGCAAACTAAATTGGGGCGTCGCCAAGCTGGTCTAAGGCACCGGATTTTGATTCCGGCATTCCTAGGTTCGAATCCTAGCGCCCCAGCCATTCAACACACATGAACCCGCACACGCCCCAAGTCTCGATGGACCGCCTCATGCTGTTCGCCGGCAATGCGAACCCGCGCCTGGCGCAGGACGTTGTCAAGAAGCTCAACATTTCTCTGGGGCGCGCCGTGGTCGGCAAGTTTTCCGACGGCGAGGTGATGGTCGAGGTGATGGAGAACGTGCGCGGCAAGGATGTATTCGTGCTGCAATCGACCTGCCAGCCGACCAACGACAACCTGATGGAACTGATGGTGATGGTGGATGCGCTCAAGCGCTCCTCGGCTGCGCGCGTCTCGGCCGCGATCCCGTATTTCGGCTACGCGCGCCAGGACCGGCGCCCGCGCTCGGCGCGGGTCGCGATCAGCGCCAAGGTGGTGGCGAACATGCTCACCGCCGCGGGCATCTCGCGCGTGCTGACGATGGACCTGCACGCCGACCAGATCCAGGGCTTCTTCGACATGCCGGTGGACAATATCTACGCAGCGCCGGTGCTGCTCGGCGACGTCTGGAAACAGGGCTACGACAATCTGATCGTGGTCTCCCCCGACGTCGGCGGCGTGGTGCGCGCACGCGCCCTGGCCAAGCGCCTGGAGTCGGATCTCGCGATCATCGACAAGCGCCGGCCGCGCGCCAACGTGTCCGAAGTCATGAACGTGATCGGCGAGGTCAAGGGCCGCACCTGCGTGATCATGGACGACATGGTGGACACCGCCGGGACGCTGTGCAAGGCGGCTGAAGTGCTCAAGGCCGAGGGCGCGACCAAAGTCGTCGCCTATTGCACGCACGCGGTGCTGTCAGGCAACGCGGTGGCGCGCATCGCCGGATCGGAGCTCGACGAACTGGTGGTCACAGACACGATTCCCCTGCGCGAGGACGCGCTTGCCTGCAAGAAGATCCGCAGCCTGTCGGTGGCGGGGCTGCTCGCGGAAACGATCCTGAGGATCTTCACCGAGGACTCGGTGAGCTCCCTGTTCATAGAATAGATTTTTCAACCCCGCCGGGGTCTGGTCGCGGACACGGCGCAAACCGAAGGAGTATGGCGATGAAAATAGCAATCAACGCGCGCAAGCGCACGGCGCAAGGGACGGGTGCGAGCCGCCGTCTGCGCCGCACGGGCAACGTGCCAGGCATCGTCTACGGCGGCGACAAGGGCGCGGTGACGATCGAACTCGACCACAAGGAGCTCTACCAGCACCTCTCGAACGAGGCCTTCCACGCCTCGATCCTGACGCTGAAGGTGGAGGACGCGGCCGAGGATGTCCTGCTGCGTGCGTTCAACATGCACCCCTGGAAGGGACATGTGCAGCACATCGACTTCCAGCGCGTTGCCAAGGACAAGAAAATCCACATGAAGGTGCCGCTGCACTTCGTCAACGCCGATAAATCCCCTGGCGTGAAGGAACAGGGCGGCGTGCCGAACCACGTCATCAACGAGCTCAATATCACCTGCCTGCCCGACGACCTACCCGGATTCATCGAGGTGGACATGGGCCATCTCACCATCGGCCACTCGATCCACGTCAAGGAGCTGAAGCTGCCCAAGGGCGTCGAGCCCGTGCTGTACAAGGGCGAGAACCCGGTGGTGGCGACCGTGATCCAGCCGGTGCTGATCACCGAGGAAGAAACGGTGGCAGCCGAGACCGTAGCGGCGGCCGACGTGCCGACGACCGAGCAGGCACAGCCGGACGCCGCCGCCGAAGCGGCGGCGGGCGACAAGGCGGCCAAGCCAGGTGCCAAGGCCGGCGACAAGGCCCCTGCGGCCAAGGCCGCCGACAAGGGCGAGAAGAAAGAGAAGAAGTAAGCCTTGCCCGACGCCATACGACCCGCATCCATCCGGCTCATTGTCGGCCTGGGAAATCCGGGCAAGGACTACGAACGCACCCGCCACAACGCAGGGTTCTGGCTGCTGGAGCGCTTCGCCGTGCAATCGGGGGTGGCGCTGCGCAAGGACGGCAAGTACCAGGCGCTCGTGGGCCGGCTGGGCACCGCAGGAGGAACTGCGGGCGCCTGGCTGGTGCAGCCGCAGAGCTTCATGAACGCGAGCGGGCGGGCGGTGCAGATGCTGGCCGGGTTCTTTAAGATTCCGGCGGCCGAGATCCTGGTGGTGCACGACGAACTGGACTTCGCGCCTGGCGTGGCGAAGCTGAAGCAAGGCGGCGGCATCGCCGGGCACAACGGCCTGAAGGACATCTCGCAGCGCCTGGGCTCGCACGATTACTGGCGCCTGCGCCTGGGCATCGGCCACCCGGGCGAGAAGAACGCGGTTGCCGATTACGTGCTGCAAAGACCCTCGGCGGAGGATCGCGAGGCCATCGACGCCGCGATCGCGCGCAGCATCGAAGTCCTGCCGCTATGCCTGGCCGAGGACATGCAGGGCGCGATGCAGAAGCTGCATAGCTTCGTCGAGAAAGAAAAGCCGGTCGAAAAGAAAGCCGAGCTCAAGCCCGAACCCGAATCCAGACCGAAGGTGGACGTCGCGCCGGAAAAGCCTGCTTCGAAAGGCCTGTTCGGTTCGCTGTTTTCAAGAACGAAGAAATGAGCCTGCGCTGCGGGATCGTGGGCCTGCCGAACGTGGGCAAGTCCACGCTGTTCAATGCCCTGACGAAATCCGGCATCGCCGCGGAGAATTACCCTTTCTGCACCATCGAGCCGAACGTCGGCATCGTCGCAGTGCCCGACCCGCGCCTGGCAAGGCTTGCGGAAATCAATGAACCGCAGAAGGTGGTTCCGGCCGCGGTCGAGTTCGTCGATATCGCCGGCCTGGTCGCTGGCGCGTCGAAGGGCGAGGGCCTGGGCAACAAGTTCCTCGCGCACATCCGCGAGGTGGACGCGATCGTGCACGTGGTCCGCGCGTTTGACGACCCAAACGTGATTCACGTCACGGGCAAAGTGGATCCGCTCTCCGATATCGAGACGATCCACACCGAGCTGGCGCTGGCGGATCTGCAGACCGTCGAGAAGCAGCTCGCGAAGTACCAAAAAGTGGCGAAGGTGGCCGGCGACAAGGAAGCGCAGCGCCTGGTCGCGGTGCTGGAGAAGGTACAGGCCGCGCTCGATCAAGGCCGGCCGCCGCGCGCCCTTGACTGGACCAAAGAGGAACGCGCAGTGCTC
>CAZTSJ010000219.1:0-1703 GCA_964616875.1 uncultured Bordetella sp.
CCCGGTCACCCCCACGGCGATCGGCGCGATGAGCAGCGACCACCAATAGCCGACGCCGGCGTACTGCAACAGGAAATAGGAACAGAACGCCCCCATCATGTATTGGGCGCCATGCGTGAAATTGATGATGTTGAGCAGGCCAAAGATGACGGCGAGCCCGAGCGAGAGCAGCGCGTAGAACGCGCCGTTGATCAGCCCGATCAGGAGCTGCCCGAACAGCGCCTGCGTCGGGACGCCGAAGATCTCGGTCATCTCGTTGCCTTGCCTGCGTTACTTGACCAGCGCGCAGCCGCCTTCGGCAAGCGGCCGGAACGCCTGATCCGCCGGGATGGTGGAGCGGATCTTGTACAGATCCCAGGGTCCCTTCGATTCCGCGGGCTTCTTCACTTCCACCAGCAGCGCCGGATGGATCTTGCGCCCGTCGGCCCGGATCGTCCCCTTGCCGAACAGCGTATCGTCGGTCGGCATCGCCTTCATCTGCGCGATCACCTTGGTGCCGTCATCGGTCTTCGCTGCCTCAACCGCCTTCAGGTAGTGCAGCACCGCGGAATACACCCCGGCGTGGATCATGGTGGGGTAGTTGTTGCGCGGAGCCTGCGCCGAGAAGCGCTTCGCGAACGCGCGCGAGGCGTCGTTCTGGTCCCAGTAGAACGTCTCTGTGAAGATCAAGCCCTGCGCGGTCTCCAGTCCGAGCGCCCTCACGTCGGTGAGGAAGACCAGCAGACCGGCCAGGTTCTGCCCACCTTTGACGATGCCAAACTCGGACGCCTGCTTGATCGAGTTGATGGTGTCGCCGCCGGCGTTGGCGAGGCCGATGATCTTCGCCTTGGACGACTGGGCCTGCAGCAGGAACGAGGAGAAGTCCTGGCCGGGGAACGGATGGCGCACCTTGCCGAGAACCTTGCCGCCGTTTTTCAGTACCACTGCTTCCGTGTCCCTTTCCAGTGCGTGCCCGAAAGCGTAGTCCGCGGTGAGGAAGAACCAGGAATCGCCGCCGGTCTTGACGATCGCGCTGCCGGTGCCGTTCGCCAGCATCCAGGTGTCGTAGGTCCAGTGGATGGTGTTCGGCGAGCAGGCCTTGCCGGTGAGGTCGGAGGTCGCCGCTCCGGAGACCAGGAACGCCCTGCCCTTCTTCCTGGTAATTTCATTGACGGCCAGCGCCACCGACGAGGTCGGTACATCGACGATCACGTCCACTTTGTCGACGTCATACCACTGGTTGGCGATATTCGAGCCGACATCGGGCTTGTTCTGATGGTCGGCGAATACGATCTCGACCTTCAACCCCTTCCTCGCCGCGCCAAAGTCCTCGACCGCCATCCGCGCGGCGACGACCGATCCCTGGCCGGTGAGGTCCGCATAGAGCCCGGACATGTCGTTCATGACGCCGATCTTGATGATGCCGTCGGAAACCTGGGCGCTGGCCGTGCCGGCCGTGGTAAAGGTTGCGGCAATTGCCGCCGCGAGTAACGTCTGCTTGAGTTTCATTGCCTGTTTCTCCTGTGAAAAATCGTAAGCTTCAAACCCCGAGATACTCGTGCAGCTTGGGCATGTTCGCCTCCAGCTGCGCGTTGGGAATCATGTCCACCACCTTGCCGCTTTCCATTACGTAGTGCCGGTCCGCGACCGTCGCCGCAAAGCGGAAATTCTGTTCCACCAGCAGGATGGTGAAACCTTCGGTCTTCAACTGTGCGATGGTGCGG
>CAZTSJ010000220.1:0-4296 GCA_964616875.1 uncultured Bordetella sp.
GATACGACTGGTAACGCGGTAGTGGAGCGCGCGGTACGCGCGATCATTGCGGGCGTGCGCAGGCGCGGCGACGCAGCGGTACTCGCGTATGCGCGTCGCTTCGACGACGTTAAGGCAGGTTCCGTGGCGAAATTGGAAATAAGCAAGCGGGAACTTGGTGTGGCTCTGAGGTCGATTCCCGGGAAACAGGCAAATGCGCTAAGGAGTGCTGCAAAACGCATCCACGGATTTCACCAGCGCCAGCTGTCCAAGTCCTGGCAGTACCGGGATGCAGATGGCACGCAGCTTGGGCAGATCGTGACCCCCCTTGAGCGGGTCGGCATCTACGTTCCAGGCGGCAAGGCCGCGTATCCCTCTTCTGTGCTCATGAACGCGATTCCCGCCAGGGTAGCCGGGGTGGACGAGGTGGTGATGCTGAGCCCGAACCCGAACCCGATGGTGCTCGCGGCGGCGGCCATCGCCGGCGTGGACCGCGTGTTCACGCTCGGCGGCGCACATGCGGTGGCGGCGCTGGCCTACGGCACGCGCACGATCCCGCGCGTGGACAAGATCGTCGGGCCGGGCAATGCCTATGTCGCGGAAGCGAAGCGCCAGGTATTCGGGCGGGTCGGCATCGACATGATCGCCGGACCTTCCGAGATCCTCGTGATCTGCGACGGCGGCACCGACCCGGACTGGGTAGCGATGGACCTCTTCTCGCAGGCCGAGCACGACGAAATGGCGCAAGCCATCCTGCTTTGTCCTTCGCTTTCCTACTTGAAGCGGGTGGAAGAGTCAGTTGAAAAGCTGCTTCCGCAAATTCCCCGCCGCAGGATCATTCGCGCTTCGCTGGCGCGGCGCGGCGCGCTGATCCATACGCGCAGCCTCAAGGAAGCCTGCGAGATCTCGAACCGCATTGCGCCCGAGCACGTCGAACTATCGGTGGCCCGGCCGCAGGCCCTGCTGCCCAGGCTGCGCCATGCCGGCGCGATCTTCCTCGGCCGCTGGAGCTCGGAAGCCATCGGTGACTACTGCGCCGGACCGAACCACGTCCTGCCGACCGCGGGAAGCGCGCGCTTTTCCTCGCCGCTGGGCGTCTACGACTTCCAGAAGCGCAGCAGCATGATCAACGTGTCACGCAAGTCTGCGCGCAGCCTCGGGCGCCTTGCCTCGGACCTCGCGCAAGCAGAGGGCCTCTACGCGCACGCGCTATCGGCGCAAATGCGCGCGGAGTACCGGCAATGAGCGCCGCGTCGAAAGTCGTGCGGCCCGAAATCCAGGCCATGCACGCCTACCAGGTGGCCGATGCCTCCGGGCTGGTGAAGCTGGATGTCATGGAGAGCCCCTACGGGCTGCCGGATGACCTGGCGAAGGAGGTGGGTGAAATCGTCTCGAAGCTCGCTCTGAACCGCTATCCGGTGCCCACGGCGCACAAGCTGCGCGCGCTGATCCGCGAAGTGATGCAGGTGCCGGCAGGCTGCGACGTGCTGCTTGGCAACGGCTCGGACGAATGCATCCAGTACATCACCGCAACGATCGCACGCGAGGGCGCGGTGGTGATGGCGCCGGCACCTTCGTTTGCGATGTTTGCAATGCACGCGCTCTTTTTCCGCCTGCGCTTCGTCGGCGTTGCGCTGCGCGAGGATTTCACGCTCGACACCGAAGCCTTCCTCGCCGCGATGGCGCAAGAGCGGCCGGCGCTGGTCTGGATCGCGTTTCCCAACAATCCGACCGGCAACGCGTTCCCGGTCGCCGACATCGAGCGCATCATCGCCGCCGCGCCGGGCCTGGTGGTGCTCGACGAGGCCTACCAGCCCTTTGCCGGCGCGACTTTCATGCCGCGGCTGGCGGAGTTCGAAAACCTCGTGGTGATGCGCACCGTTTCCAAGATCGGCATGGCCGGACTGCGCCTGGGCTACGTCTGTGGCCGGCCGGAATGGATCGAGTCGTTCAACAAGGCGCGCTCGCCGTTCAACATCAATGTCGTGACCGAAGCGGTGGCGATCAAGCTGCTGCAGAACAAGCAGGTGCTCGATGCGCAGGCGGCCAGGGTGCTCGCCGAGCGCGAGCGCGCGTACCCCGAGTTGCAACGCCTTCCGGGGCTCAGCGTGTTCCCGTCGGCGGCGAATTTCTTCCTTGCGCGGATCGCAGGGCCGAAGGGAGCGGGGACGCGGGTCTACGAGAGCGTGAAGGCGCAAGGGGTGCTGGTGAAAGATTTCTCAGGCGGCCATCCGCTGCTGGAGAACTGCCTGCGGCTCACCATCGGCACGCCTGAGGAAAACCGTATACTGATCACCGCTTTGCGAGAGGCGCTGCAATGAGAACGGCGAAAGTGGAACGCAACACCAAGGAAACTCGGATTCAGGTTCGATTGAATCTGGATGGCAGCGGAATCGCCAAGTTGTCCACCGGCATCCCGTTCCTCGAGCACATGCTCGACCAGGTGGCGCGCCACGGCATGCTCGACCTGGAAATCGAGGCCAAGGGCGACCTGCACATCGACGCGCATCACACCGTCGAGGACATCGGCATCACGCTGGGCCAGGCTTTCGTCAAGGCGCTCGGCGACAAATCCGGCATCCGCCGCTTCGGCCATGCCTACGTGCCGCTCGACGAGGCGCTGTCGCGCGTGGTGATCGATTTCTCCGGCCGGCCCGGTCTGTCCTACAACGTCAAGTTCACGCGCGCCCTGATCGGCGAGTTCGACGCCGACCTGGTGCACGAGTTCTTCCAGGGCTTCGTCAACCATGCCCAGGTGACGCTGCACATCGACAACCTGCGCGGCGACAACGCGCATCATCAGTGCGAGACGATGTTCAAGGCCTTCGCGCGCGCGCTGCGCATGGCGGTCGAGTCCGACCCGCGCGCGATGGGTGCCGTGCCGTCAACAAAAGGTTCTCTCTAGTTGAAAATTGCCGTGGTTGACTACGGAATGGGCAATCTGCGTTCCGTATCCAAAGCGCTGGAGCGGGTCGCGCCGCAGGCCGAGGTGCTGGTCACCTCCGACCCCGGGACGATCCGCGCCGCCGAACGCGTCGTCGTGCCCGGCCAGGGGGCGATGCCCGACTGCATGCGCCAGCTCGAGGCGAGCGGGGCGCGCGAAGCGGTGATCGAGGCGACGCGCAGCAAACCCTTCCTCGGCATCTGCATCGGCATGCAGATGCTGTTCGAGCATGGCGAGGAGGGCGATACGCAGGGTCTGGGGCTGCTTGCGGGCGGCGTGCCGCGCTTTCCGGACGCGGAAACCCAGGCAAGCATGGCTGGACTCAAGATCCCGCACATGGGCTGGAACGAAGTCAGGCAGGCGCGGCCCCATCCGCTCTGGGAGGGCGTCGCGGACGGGAGCCGCTTCTATTTCGTGCACAGCTACTACCCGCAGCCGGCGGCGGGCGCCATGACGGCGGCGACCTGCGCCTACGGCGTCACCTTTACCTGCGCGATTGCGCGGGATAACATCTTTGCCGTGCAGTTCCATCCGGAAAAAAGCCAGCACGCCGGCTTGCGTATGCTGTCCAACTTCGTCCAATGGCGGCCGTAGTTCCCCTTTCCTGACGGCATCTAATTCCGTTTCGCAGCACCCCGTGCTGATCATTCCCGCGATCGACCTCAAGGATGGCCACTGCGTGCGCTTGCAGCAGGGGCGCATGGAATCCGCGACCGTGTTCTCGGCAGACCCGGTGGCGATGGCCAAGCACTGGTCCGGCGAGGGCGCGCGGCGCCTGCATATCGTGGACCTGAACGGCGCGGTCGCCGGCCGGCCGAAGAACGAGAAAGTGATCCGGGAGATGATCAAGGCGGTGGGCGAGAAAACCCCGATCCAGCTGGGCGGCGGCATCCGCGACCTGGACACGATCGAGAGCTACATCGACGCCGGCGTCGCCTACATCATCATCGGCACCGCGGCGGTGAAGAATCCCGGCTTCCTCTCCGATGCCTGCTACGCGTTCCCCGGCCACATCATCGTCGGCCTGGACGCCAAGGACGGCAAGGTCGCGGTGGAAGGCTGGTCGAAGATGACCGGCCACGACGTCGTCGACCTGGCGAAAAAATTCGAGGAGTACGGCCCCGAGGCGCTCATCTACACCGACATCGGGCGCGACGGCATGATGACCGGCGTGAACATCGATGCCACGCTGAAGCTCGCGCAGGCCATCAAGACCCCGATCATCGCGAGCGGCGGTCTGAACAATCTCAAGGACGTGCAGACCATCTGCGCCAAGCTGGTGCCGGAGGGCGTGATCGGCGCGATCGCCGGGCGCGCGCTGTACGAGGGGGCGCTCGATTTCAAGAAAGCGCAGGCCGCAGCCGATAAAGCGA